>JAQUMZ010000358.1 GCA_028717865.1 Elusimicrobiota bacterium
GGGGTTGACCACGATGTCGTTTTCCGCCTTGTTGAGCCCCACGAGCATGCCCTCGTAGACCTCCACGCCCGGCCCATGGAACATCGCGGCCTGTTCCTGCAGGTTGCACAGGGCGTAGCCGGTGGTCGCGCCCCGCTCCTTGGCCACGAAGACGCCGCGGCCGCGCGCGGCCGGCTCCGGGCCCTTGGGCCCGTAACCGTGGAAGGCGTGATGCATGAGGCCCAGGCCGCGGGTCGCGGTCAGCAGCTCCGACTTGAACCCCATCAAGGCGCGCGAGGGGATGTCGTACTCCAGGCGCAGGCGGCCGGCGCCCTCGGGGGCCATGTCGACCATGCGCGCGCTGCGCCGCCCGATGATCTCGATGACCGGGCCCTGGAACTCGGTCGGGATGTCCACGATGAGGTACTCCATGGGCTCCTGCGGGCCGTTCTCGGAATCCTTGAAGATCACCTCGGGCCTGGCCACGGCCAGCTCGTAGCCCTCCCGGCGCATGGTTTCGATGAGCACGGAGAGGTGCAGTTCGCCCCGGCCCGAGATCTTGAAATGCCCTTCGCCCTCGAGCGCCTCGACGCGCAGGCCGACGTTGATCTCCACCTCGCGCAGGAGCCGCTCGCGCAGATGGCGCCCGGTCACGAACTTGCCTTCCCGGCCGGCGAAGGGGCTGTTGTTGACCATGATCTCCATGGACAGCGTCGGCTCGTCGATCTCGAGCGGGGGCAGGGCCTGCGGCGCCTCGGCGCAGGCGACCGTGTCGCCCACGTGGATGTCGGAGAGGCCCGCCAGCGCGACGATGTCGCCGGCGCCGGCCTCGGCCACCTCGCGGCGCTCCAGCCCGAAGAAGCGCTCCAGGCGGACCACGCGCCCGGGCAGCACGCGCCCGTCGGGCTTGACCAGGGCTACGGTCTCGCCCTTGGCCATGCGGCCGTTGACGATGCGGCCGACCCCGATGCGCCCGACGTAGTTGTTGTAATCGAGCATGGTGACCAGCATCTGCAGGGTCCGGGCGGGATCCACGACCGGTCCCGGGACGGTCTTGAGCACGGCCTCCAGCAGCGGCGTGATGTCGGCGCCGCGTTCGTCGGCGGCGGCGCTGGCCCAGCCCTCGCGGCCGGAGGCGTAGATCACGGGGAAGTCGAGCTGGGGCTCGGTGGCCCCCAGGTCGATGAAAAGGTTGAAGACCCGATCCAGGGTCTCGTGAGGCTTGGCCTGGGGGCGGTCCATCTTGTTGACGACGACGATCGGATGCAGGCCCAGGGCCAGGGCCTTGCGCAGGACGAAGCGGGTCTGCGGCATCGGCCCCTCGGCGGCGTCCACGAGCAGTAGGGCGCCGTCGACCATCTTCAAGATGCGCTCGACCTCCGAGCCGAAATCGGCGTGCCCGGGGGTGTCCACGATGTTGACTACCGTGCCGCGGTAGGTCACGGAGGTGTTCTTGGCCAGTATGGTGATGCCCCGCTCGCGCTCCAGCTCGTTGGAGTCGAGGACCTGCTCCTGCGCCTGGTCGGCCTTGACCGTGAAGGCGCCGGTCTGCTTGAGCATGGCGTCGACCAGGGTGGTCTTGCCGTGGTCGACGTGCGCGATGATCGCGATGTTGCGCAGATCCTGCCTGCGTCCGCAGGACGCCGTCATCGAAACGCGCCTGGGGCGGCGTCCGCCAGAACCTTGAACGCGGAGCGCTGCAGCGCGGCGTAGGGCACCAGGGCGTGCGCGGCCCCGGCCCCGGCGAGAACCACGTAGCTCAGGTTCATGTCCAGGACCGCGCCGGAGACTCCGGCCACCTCGATGCGGTCTCCCACGCCGAAGGGACGGGCCAGCAGCAGCCAGAACGCCTGGATGAGATTGCCCATGATGTCGGCGGAGGCCCAGCCCAGCGCGATGGACGTCGCGCCCAGGCTGGCCAGCAGGGTCGACCAGGTCATGCCGATAAAGCGCAAGGCGACGGCGCCGCCGGCCAGATGGAGGGCCAGCCTGACCGCGAGCTTGACCAGCACGGCGGTTTGCGGGCTCCAGTCCCGCTTGAGCGCCAGCCTCTGGATGAAGCCCGCGGCCCCCTTGTCCAGGGAACGCGCCGCCAGCATGGCCGCGGCGGCCTGGATCCAGCCCAGCCAGCCGAGCGCCGCCGCGGCTTGCAGGGGCGCCGTCGCGGGCAGGACGACGAGCCCCGCGGCCAGGCCCAGGCCCAGCGCGGTCCAGAGCCAGCAGGCCAGCCGGCCGGGTTGGTTCGACTCGGACGGCCGGGCGGCCAAGCCGGCGCGCCGGCTCGGATACTCCCGGTAAATGGTCAGGGGATTTTGCGCGAGCTGGGTGTAGGTGACCATGGTCACGGAACCGTCGGAGCCCGAAAGCTCGACGTAGCGCAGGCTCATGTCCTTGACCGTGAAATCCTCGGCGGCCGGTCCCAGCGTCAGCCGGACGCGGTCCCCCACGACGAAGGGCCGGTGGGCGAGAAGCTTGACACCCTCCAGGAAGTTCCCGATGAACTCCTTGGCGGCCATGGTCATGGCCACGCCGCCGATGCCGAAACTCGCCAGCAGCGCGGCCGAGGAGACGCCCAGGGCGCTGAGCCCCAGCGCCGCGCCCGCCGCGTAGGCGGCCAGGCTCGCGGCCAGCCGGGCGGCCACGATCGTGCCCGGCTTCCAGCCCAGGCGCCGGCCCAGGACGCTCGCGGCTGCGCGCAGAAGGCGGCCCGCCGCGTAGGCGGCCAGCCCGAACCCCGCGGCCGTGACGCCGGCGCCCGCCTTGGCGGCCAAGGCGGGCAGCCAGACCGGCAGGCCGAAACGGGCCGCGGCCCAGAGCCCGGCCAGACCCAGCGGCACCGCGGTCGCCAGGGGCGAACGCCGCGGCCCCGGCGCGCCAGAGGGGGGAACCAGGCGGGCGGCGGCGCAGCCGCCGGGCGCGGGCCGCAAGGCGCCCGGGGCCCGGGGGCGATATTCCGCGACGACCGGCTCGGCCGCCGCCGGCGCGGCCCGGCTCAGGGACCAGAAACCTTCCCAACGCTCCGGTTCGGCCAGGGCCGCGGCGCCGGCCTCGGGGACGGCGAGCAGGGCGCGGGCGGCCTCGATTTGCGCCAGGGCCCGCTCGGAGGCCGCCGGGCCGGGGTTCGCCGCGACGGGCGCGGCGACGAGCGCGGGTCCGGCGGACGGCGCGGGCGAAAGCGCCGGCTGCGCAACTGGCAACGCGCCCAGTCCCGGCCGCGGCGCCCCGGCGGCAAGCTCCGGCCGCGGCGCAACGGTCGAAAATCCCAGGAAGACGGAGCCCGGCGCGGCGCAAGGCGTCGCGCGGCCCGCGACGGCCGCGAACCGGGCGGCCGCGGCTGGGGAAGGGAAAACCAAGGCGAGAGCCAGGCTGACTATGAACAGGGGACGCGCCATCTTCCATTCATTATAG
>JAQUMZ010000359.1 GCA_028717865.1 Elusimicrobiota bacterium
GGGCAGGCACACGTTTTCCAGGGCGCTTATGCGGGGCAGGAGGTTGAAGGACTGGAAGACGAAGCCGATCGTCCGCCGGCGCAGCGCGGTGCGCTGGGCGTCGCTCAGGCCGGAGGAGTCGGCGCCTTCCAGCAGGAAGCTCCCCGAGGTGGGACGGTCCAGCAGGCCCATGATGTTCAGGAGCGTGGATTTGCCGCAGCCGGAAGGACCCATGACGGCCAGGAGCTCCCCCTTGGCCACCGAAAAACTCACCCCGCGCAGGGCTTGATACCCGCGCCTCTGCTCGCCGTACACCCGGACGACGTCCCGGCACTCGATCATTTTCCGGGCTCGGCGGGCTTCTCCGTGAGCAGTTCGTCGCCTTCCTGGAGCCCGTCCTGGACCTCGACGTCGGTCTCGTTGCGCAAGCCCAGCTTGAGCTTGACCTTGGCGGGCTGGCCGCCTTTCGCCTTGGGCTTGAGGTAGGCGTACTCGGCGCCGTTTTCCTCGAAGACCGCGGAAATGGGCAGCTTGAGCACGGCCTTGCGGGAATCCAGCAAGGTCTCGACCCGGGCGGTCATGCCGGGCTTGAGACGGCCGTCCCTGCCTCCCAGCGCCACCTCGACCCGGAAGGTCTTGAGATTGTTGTTGTCCTTGTCGGCTTGAGGCGAGACCAGGGCGACGCGCGAGGCGAAGGCGGCCCCGGGCAGGGCGTCCACCGTGACCTTGACCGGCAGCCCCTCCTTAAGCTTGAGGATGTCCATCTCGCTGATCTTCATCCGGACCAGAAGCGAGGAAAGGTCCGCTATGGTCATGAGGTAGGTCGGGTTCACCGACTCCATCAGGCCCGTGACGTAGTCGCCCAAGCGCGCGATGCGGCTCTCTTCTTGATAGTTGCCCTGCTTCTGGTAGCGCATCACCACGCCCGCGATGGGCGCGGTCAGGGTGAAGGGGACATAGCGCTCGGCCTCGGTGCGGCCGGGCTGTATGATGGCGAGCTTGCCGCCCTGGGCCACCCGCCCGCCCTCCTCGACCAGAAGTTCGGTGACGCGGCCGCTGACCTTGGAGGCCACGTCCACGAAGCGCTTGGGGGCGATCTCCCCGGCCTCGGTGAAGCGCAGTTCGATGTCCCCGCGCGAAACCTTGACCGAATCCGAGGCCGCCGCGGGCTTGGCCGCGGCCTGGCGGCGGCGCCAGTGCCAAGCCCCGCCGCCGGCCAGGGCCAGTATCAGCGCGGCCGCCGCCGCGCGCCTCCAGGTCAGGCGGCGTCTTATTTCCATAAAGGCTCTCCTATGGCCAGCCGGTATTGAAAACGGCTCGTGAAAGCCCCGAACAAGGCCTGGGACTTCTCGGTCCGGGCTTGCAGATAGTCCAGTTGGGCCTGGGCCAGGCGGATGACGTCCGCCGAGCCTTGCTTGTACTGCTCGTTGACCAGCTCCAGGTTGCGGCGGGCGATGTCCTGCTTGAGCGCGGCGATCCGGTGCGCGTCAAGAGCCTGTCCCAAGGCGATGAACGCGGAGTGGACTTCGCTGCGCACCTGGCGGATCGTCGCGCCCAGGTCCTGGCGCGCGGCCGCCGCGCGCGCCCGGGCCGAGGCCGCGTTGAAGATCTGGCTGGCGCCGTTGAAGCCGAGGGGCAAGGATAGCGACAGCGCCAACCGGTAGTTGGGACTGGGCTCCGGGTTGCCCACGCGGGAGCCGTTGCCGGTCCGGCTCCAGGCCGCGTCGGCGGAGAACTGCGGCGCGCCGGCGCGGACGGCGTCGGAGGCGGCCGTCTCGGCGGCCGCCACGGCCAGCCGCGCAAAGACCAGCTCGGGGCGGCGGCTCAGCGCGTACTCCACGTCGACGGAGAGGCCGGGCAGGACCGTGGTCCCCGGCTCCAGGTCGACCTCCAGAACGGCGCCGGCGTCGGCGGGGCGGTCGATGAGCAGGTTGAACTGGAGCAGGGCGCGCCGCCGCTCGGCCTCGGCCTGGGACACGAGCAATTCGCTGGAGCGCCAATCCGTCTCGCTCTTGAGGAGGTCCGCGAGGCTCTTCATGCCGTTGCGGTAGAGGTCCAAGGTCAGGTCGTAGCCGTCCTTCTGTATCTTCAGGTTCTCTACGGCGACATCCAGCAGGCGGTCCTTGAGCCCCAGGTCGTAGAAGGACTGCGCGGCGGAAAACGCCCGGTTCTGGCGGGACGCATCCAGGACGGAGCCGGCGGTCTCGCGGGCCAGGGCGGCCTGGCGCGTCTTGTAGTAATCGGCGAAGCTGTTGAAAAGATTGAGGTTGACGCTCTCCTGGAAAGCCAGGTCCGGCCGGGAGAGGCTCCAATGCCGGAAGGCGTAGCCCGCGGCGGGATCGTGCCCGTAGGGGACGGCGCCGGCGCCGGCGCCGAGAGTGGGCAGCCAGGCGGCGGCGGCCTGGGACCTCCAGGCCTGGCGCGAGGCCTCGAAGAGAGCGGCCGCCTGGCGCACCTCGGGGGAGGCCTCCAGAGCCGCGCGCACGTAGCCCGCCGCGGTGAACGTCGAAACCCCCTCCGCCCGGACGGACGCGCAAACAAGCAGGACGCAGGCCGCAAGCCCGGTTCGCATCTCAGTCGCCTGGGGCTTCCAATGCGCCGCCGCGCGCGTGCGGCCAAGCGTGGGAATGCTCGAGCTCGCGGGCTTGGCGGCGCAATTCCTCGGGCATGGTGTCGAGCACCGCCTCCTTGATGATGTCGGGCTCCGACATCTTGAGCCCCCACAGCACGAGGATGCTGAGCAGGCCCGGGACGATATAGTAGGCCGCGCGATAGAGCAGGGCCGCCATGAGCGCGTCCTCCCAGCCCACGCCCAGGCCGCTGAAAATGGCGGCCATGGACCCCTCCATGGCGCCCAGCCCGCCGGGCAGGGCCGGGATGAGGGTCGCGGCCTGGCCCGCCGTGAATCCCGCGCTCAAATGCCCCACCGGCATATGCGGCACCCCCACGGCGCGCAGGCAGCAGTACAGGGCCAGCATGGCCAAGGCCCAATCCAGCCCCGTATAGGCCACGGTCTTGGTCAGCCGCCCCTTCTGGTGATGGATGGCGCCCAGGCCCGCCGCCAGCTGGTGCTCGAATTCTTCGAAATCCTCGCGCGGTATTTCCTTCCGCGACAGGGAAAAGACCAGCCGGTTGAGCTTGTGAAAAACCGCCCGAGTCACGCGCCCGCGCAGCTTGTGGTTGAACGCGAACGTCAGCAAGAACGTCGAGGACGCCAGCAGCAGGGCCAGGCCCAGGGCTCCCTCCATGAGCGCGGTGCGCGCTCCGCGCAGATGCAAAAACAGGTAGACCAGCCCCTGCCCAAGTATGAAGGCCAGCACGAAGTAGAGCACGGCCGAGCTGACCACCGAGGCCATCACCGTCGTGGCGTAGGGCACCCGGCGCTTGTGC
>JAQUMZ010000360.1 GCA_028717865.1 Elusimicrobiota bacterium
CCGGGATCGTGACGCAGACGGTGCTCTCGACCCGGTTGTGGCTGTTCGCTACGCTACTCATTGGCTGACCTCCTACTCAGGTTGGCCTAGGGGTCGTGGCGGGTCTCATCCGCCGCGGCCCCGGTTTTCTCGCCCCTCACTATATCTTATTATAGCACACCGTATCGCCGCGTCAACTACTTTTTTATCACGCCCGGACGGATTCGCTCGGAAGTCGTTGTGGCACAATGACTTGCGGCGAAAAGATTTTCCCGGAATTCCAGGAAAAGGGCGGAACGGAAGGGCAGGGCCGAGACCCGCGGCCCGCAGAAAAGCCGGCTGAAGCCGGGGACACAAGCCGGCCGATCCGTAAACGCCGGCGGCCAATGCCGCGCCAATGCCGCGCCAATGCCGCGCCAATGCCGCGCGGCACAGCGCGGTATTCGCGCGGCAGACACCAGCCGCATCCATGCCTAAGAGGAGCCCTGTGCATGAGTGATCTACCCGGCGTGAGTGAGTCCCCGGCCACCCTGGTGGCGATCCTGGTCGCCGCCCGGCGTGCCGACGATCGCGACCTAGAGCGGCTGGCGAGGGCCGAGCTGCTGTGCCGCCATGGCATGAGGATCAGATTCGCCAGGCGGATCCCTCCCCAGGCGCCACCGGCGCGGGAGGCCCAGCGATCTCGGGATAGGCCGGCCGGGAGCGCGGCTGCCGGGCCGGGGCCGATGCTATGAGCTAAGCAGCCGGCAGTCCCAGCCCTCGGCCGTGAGCCTGTCGTAGAGCTGCCGCTGGGCCGCTGCCGTCCCGGCGTCGACGACGACCTCGAATCGCCCGGCGGCCGCTTCGATCTCGGACCCGTCGGCGGAGCGGTCGTCCGCTTCCCTGGCGGCGACCAACTCCTCAAGGAATAGCTCGGCGAACAGGTCCGGGTTTTCCTCGCGGATCGCCTCGGCCGCGGCGGCCAGGATCTCCTCGTCCCAGCCGGCCAGCTCCGCGGTGCGGTTGTCGGCCACGGACAGGCCGCGGCGCCCGGCCGGGTCCATCTTGATCCGCACCGCCGCCAGGTGCGTCCAGCCGAGCCTCTTGGCGGCCGCTAGCGTGCCGTTGCCAGCCACCACCTCGCCGGTGCCGGCGTCGACCACCAGCGGCTTGACCTGCCCGAAGGTCCGCAGGCTCGCGGCGATCGCCTCGATGTTGCGGTCGTCGTGGGTCCGCGGGTTGCCCGGGTCGGGTTTCAGTCCGCCGATCGGCAGGGCCAGCGGCCGTAGGTCCTCAACGATCCGGGCCAGCGGATCGACCACCTCGGTCGTGACTGTCTTGCGGCGGGCCATGATTGCCGGCTCCTATGGGGCGGCCGCCCGGCCGATCCGCTCCAACAGCCAGCGGATCACGTTGGGCGGCGTATCGACGTGACGGCCGTTTTCCAGCCGGCAGTGCGCGTCCGAGAGCACGATGCCCAGCCCCTTGAGCACCCTCCGCTGCAGGAGCGAATCGTACATCCTCACCTCAACGTGCTCGCCGAGATACACGCCCTCGGGAGGCCATCGGAAGGGGACGGTGATCGTTACGCGCGGGACTTCCGCGGCGTTTGCCGGCGGCGCGGCGTCCGCTTCCGCCGCCGTCCGTAGGTTGCTGCGTTTGGCCATCTGCGCGTAATCTCCTATCGTTCCATGATGAAGTAGGGGCGGCCGTCGGGGGCCGTGACCGGCGATCGCGGCGCGTCCGGGGCCGGCGGCGGGGCGTAGTCGAGCTGCGGCAGCCGCACGCCGGCCGCGTGGCCGGCGGCCGCCGCCAGATAGCAGGCGTCCAGCCAGTGGTTCGCCCGCCGGATGACTTGCCAGCGGCGGATGATCCCCTTGCCCGGCAGGAATTCCTGGGTCTCTTTCTCGGCCGTAAGATGTTTCGCCAGGCTCATGTGGTCCCGGGGCATCGCCCGGAACAGGAGCATCGCGCCCGGGGCGTCCGTCGCGCAGGTGAGCCGGCCGCAGAGCCAGCTCTTCCAGTGGTCGGCGTCCACTTCGACCACCCACGTGGGCGCGCCTTTCAATCGGACGACATGGTAGCCGTCGCCGATGAGCTTCACCGTGCTGCCGGTGTTCTTGGGCCGGTTGTAGTTCCGCGCCGCCTCCTGCCCGGCCCCCCGGCCCAGCGTGGGCCAATAGGTCTCGCCCGATTCGGCCGCGAAGCTATAGACCGCCTCGGCCTGGTAGCCGGCGTCGATCCAGACCAGATCCGGCCGCAGCGTGCTGCCGTCGGGCGAGCCCCAGCCGGCCGCCATCCGGTCGCGGAACTCCCGCAGCGCCACCACGATCGCCGCCTCAACGCCCAGCCGTTCCGTCGGGACCTCGAAGCGGGAATAGTCCACGAGCACGCTGCCGCCGTCGGCGCTCCAGGCGACGGCCGCCCAGTGGGCCAGGTATTTTCCGAGGTCCACGCCCACGGTGATGCAAGTCGTCCCCTCGGGCGCCAGCCCCCGCGGCGTCGCCGCCTGGCGGGCGATGAGCCCTTGGGCCGTCAGGACCATCGCATCGGCGGCGGCGGATTTATAGGGCAACGCCCAGACGAACTGGAGCATCTCGCGCTCCGCGTTCTCCTCGTCGGCGGCCCGGCTGGCCCGCCACTCGTCCGCGCCGGCGTCGCCGGCGGTGACGAACAGATTGTTCACCGCCGACCAGCGGAAGCCGAGGGTATCGGTCCGGGGCGGCTCGCCCGTAATGCCTCCGTCCGGCGTAATATCCTGGCCGCGGTGAAGGAGCCGGGCTTCTTGGTTTGCCCGCCGACGGTGCTCCTCGCTCCAGGCCTGGTTGCAGGCCGGGCACGTGAAATGGGCCTGTAAACGGGCGTCGACCGCGGAGTCGGCCTCCTGCCAGCCCCGCAGCGCGTCGCGCCCGGGCGAGACCCAGCCGCCGCAGAGCGGGCAGCGAAGCACGATCCTGCTGGTGGTCCCCGCCTGGTATTCCCGCCAGGTCCGGCCCTCTTCGATCGAGACGGTGCATTCCAGATAGACCCGGCGGCGGGAGCCGAAGGCCCGGGTGCGGCCCTCCATCTGCGTGAGCTTGTCCGCCTCGCGGCTGGCCTCCGAAGACTCGTCGAGGCCGTCCGTTTCGGTGACGACCAGCACGCGGCTCGTAAAACCCGCGCGGCTCTTGTCGCCGCCGCCGCCGCTCATAAAGCGCAGGGTGGCCCCGTTGCGGAAGCGGACCGCGCGGGTCTGGCCGCCGCGGCTGCCGGAGCCGGCCGTCGGCAGCAGATCCCGGTAGCGCGACCGTTCGATCACCGGCAGCAGGTCCTGCCGCCACTTGTCGGCGGCCATGTCCATGTCGGGCAGGCCGCAGATCACGGTCTCGCCGTACTCGAAGAGGCGATACATGATCGGCAAG
>JAQUMZ010000361.1 GCA_028717865.1 Elusimicrobiota bacterium
CTCCCCCAGCTATGCGGAGCATCTGGAAAGAAGGTTGGCGCGGCCCGTGCTGTATTTTTCGCCGCTGAAGTTCGTCGTCTTCGCAGGCCGTTGCCCCACGCCCGCGGCCTGCAGCTATACGGCGATGCTGAGCCGCCCCTGGCAGATGGACGCTGCGGCCGTCGCGCAACTACAGCAATCCGACCTGCTTTTGCTCGGCCAGGACTCCATCACCACGCTGAAGGGCGGGATCATCACGGGGCGGCTGCCGCGACAAGGCGCCGTGCTCCTCAATTTCGTATCTCCCGGAGAGCTGGACGGTTGATGTCGAGTCCAAAATATGAAAAAATCCAGGGCGCCGTCCGCAAACAAACCCAGGGGAACACATTCTATGACGAGATTGCCATTTAGACTCATGGCGGCCGTCTGTCTGGCGGGATGGGCCGGCATCGCTTGCCGGAAGTGTCCCGCCACCCTGGCGGGCGGTAAAAGGGAACAACCAGCCCCAACAGCGGCGCAAAACCAACCCCCCGCCAAAACCGCGACCCCCGAGAGCATAATAGCCGACTACGGCAGGACCTGGGTTCTGGACGGAGACAGCTACGCGCTGCGGGGCGGCCAGCAAGTACTGACGACCGCCGCCGCGGAAACCCTCGCCCTCAAGATCCAGGACTATGAGATGTGCCAAGCCGCGGCCCAGTTGAACCCGGACGCCTGCCGATCCAACACAAGCCTGAGCCGGATCCCGGGGCTGGTTACCGCCCTCCCCGATATCTGGCCGTACAGCGGCACTCCATTAAACAACTCCTGTTATCTTCAGCTCTCCCACTATCTTATATTGGCCGAACTGCTTAAGGGCGCGGACATCACCGAGCCCTGTTCAAACCTCGTGCGCCAATCCGAGAAGGAGCTTGAAAGGCGCGACCCGTATCCCAAGCAGGCTTGCGGAGCCTTGATGCAAGCCTATAAATCCGGCGGCTTTGCCTCCGCTTGCCCGGTATTCAAGGAATTGGCGGCGCACAACAATTATTTCAAAAACATCGCCGCAGAAGCATGCGGAACCAAACCGCACTGCCCGGCCCTGTTGCCGCCCCTTAAGGCGCGCAACGAATCCGAGTGCCCGAGCGAATTCGGCAACATATGCCGCGCCCTGATAGACCTTATCAACGGCCGGGACCCGACGCCGCAATGCCGGAAGGCCGCCGAGGAATTGACACGATTTTATCAAAGCGCTCCAAAAATTACGTCATACTGGAGAGGATTGTAATCCAGCCCGGTCGCGGTCGACTCTGATGCCGGACGCCAGCCTGCGCGGTGTCTTCAAAAACATGGACGCGCAGACCTTCCCGGAATATCCCGTCCATTATCCTCCACCGGCGGCTTGGACGCAATCCGTCAAGCCCGCGCAGCTCCTGGACGCCTGGCGCCGCTCCCTGCAAGGGCCTGATCAGGATCTCGTATTATACGCGCACGTCCCATTTTGCCGCGGGCTTTGCCGTTTTTGTGGATTCCTGGCTCAAACCCTGCGCAACGGTTGCGAACTTGACCGCTACCTGGACTCCCTGCAAGCCGAACTAAGCCTTTATGCGCCCATCTTCGCCGGACGCAGGTTCACGTGGCTATGCGTAGGAGGCGGCACGCCCTCGCTGCTGTCTGCGGCGCAAATCCGACGGTTCTTCGGTATGTTCCAGCGGCATTTCCGGCTCTCCCCCGGCTGTCGCATCGCGTTCGAATCCCACCCCGACAGCCTCGATCCGGCCAAGCTGAGCGCGCTCAAGGAGTGCGGGGTGGACTGGCTGGCCATAGGCGTGCAGAGCTTCGACGCGGGAGTGTTGCGCCGGAACGGGCGGCCTCAGGACAACTCGCGGCTTGGGGCCTTGGTGACCGAGGCGCGCGGCCTGGGCATCGGCCACATCCAGCTTGATCTCATCGCCGGCCTGCCGTCCCAGACCCGGAAGATTTTCCTGCGGGACGTGGAGAAAGCGGTGGCGCTGGGACCCGACCGCCTCTACCTGTTCCCATTCCAAGAAAAAGTCCGAGTCAGAGGAACGCCGGCCCCGGAGCCGGACTGGCTCCGGCCGGCCTACCGGCTGGCCTTGGAAAGGCTAGTCGGCTCCGGCTACGAAATCAGCTGCGGGCGCTGGGTCTACAAAGGCTCCGGCGGGGACTGGCCCTACAGCTACGACCAGGGCGAGGCGCCCTCGGGCAAACCTTATTCGATTCTCGGCGTCGGTCCCGGGGCCATCTCCTATGCGCGGGGAACCGCCAGATATCAAAACCTGGCCGATTTCACCGCCTATCGCCGCGCCCTGGCGCTCGGCCGGCCCGCGGTAGGGCGTCAATTTCTGCTGGCCCCGCGCGATGAAATGATCAACTTCGTGATACTTCGCCTGCTCCATCACGGGGAATGCTCGGCTCGTGAATTCTCACGCCTTTTCCGGCGCAGCCTGCCGGGTGAATTCGGGCCGCAGCTCGCCGCCCTAACCGCGGCCGGCCATCTGCGCCGGATCCGTGGGAAGTATTACCTCCCGGACCGGGAGGCGGGCCTCTTCCATATCCGCAAGACCTTCTTCGCGCCGGAAATCCTGGAGAAACTTCGGTCGGCTTACGGCCGGGCCGGGGCCGCGCAAGCGCGGCCGGCGCCCGCGCGCGCCCCGGAATTGCGTCTGGGCAACGGAGGCCTGGATGAGCTGCGCCGGCGGATTTTCTCCGCGCGTCGGCAGGGCGGCTGCGCCGCCCTGGTTTTTCCCGGCGGCAAGCTGCCCCCGTCCCCGACCCTGCCCGGGCTCCTACGCCTCGCGAAAAGGCTGGGCTATTCCGCCGTCATCCTGGAAGCCGACGCTACGCTGCCCTGGGCGCGGGCCGCGGCAGCCATCGCCCCGGCCTTGGCCCGGGCCCGACGCGCGGGCGTGCGCGTGACCATCCGAGGATTGCCTCCCTGCGCCAAACCCGAGTGGCTGCCTTGTATGGAAAACGATGCGCCGGCCGGGCGCGTCAAGCCGGCCGCTTGCATCGATTGCTGCCTGCAGACGCGCTGCCCCGGGGTGGACGCCGGCTATATCGCCCGCTTCGGGGAAAGGAACATCCGGCCCGTTCGCACGGCGGGGTCGGCGTGAAAAAAAAGACCCTCTATCCGATCAGCGCCCTCGATATCTGCCTGTCCAACAGGTGCAACCTGGCCTGCCGTTACTGCTACTTCGACACCCTGAACCAGGGCCCCGCCCGCTTCCTCTCGCCGGCCCAACTCCACCGGGCCCTTGTGCTTTACGCGGACCTGGTCCCCGCCGCGGGCATAGACAAGATCAGCCTTGCCGGCGGCGAGCCCTTGCTCGATTATCAGCTGGCCAAGGCGGCCGTAGAGGCCATACGCGAGCGCTTC
>JAQUMZ010000362.1 GCA_028717865.1 Elusimicrobiota bacterium
CCGCCTCGGCGTCCGGCTGCGCCAGGAGTTTCTTGAGCGAACGGTAGCCTCCCCGCGCGATGTAGTGCTCGATGTTCTCGGGATCGATCAGGCCCTTGTTGCGCAGGGCCACGAGCTGCTGCTTGTTGAAAAAACGGATGTCCTTCATCTTCTCGTGGACCTCGCCCGTGGCCGGGTCCTGGTGCAGCAGCCGCCGCACGATCTTGCCCCCGACCAGGTGCTCGTCCACGATGGCCGCCAGGTCCGCCGGCCCCACTTTCTGGTAGAAGACCCCTTCCGGCTGGACGACCACGATGGGCCCCACCGCGCAGAAACCGTTGCAGCCGGTGCCCACGACCAATATCTCCCGCTCCAGTCCCCGCGCCTTGAGCGCGACGGCCAGGCCGTCCCGGATCTTGAAGCCCTGGGCCGACACGCAGCCGGTGCCCGTGCAGACCATGAGCATGGCCCGGTAGCGCCCGAGCTCCCGGGCCACCTTGGCGGCGACGGCGTCCAGATCGACGGCCTGCATGGTCTTCATGAGCCGGCCTCCTGCGCCGCCGCGGGGCGGGCGGCCCGGCGGGCCGCCTGGATGATCCTGGGCACGTCCGCGGGCCGCAGGTTGCCGTGGATTTCCTCGCCGATCTTGGCCACGGGTGCGAGGCTGCAGCAGCCCAGGCAGGCCACGGCCTCCAGGGTGAACTTGCCGTCCGGGGTCGTCTGCCCCTGCTTGACGCCGAGCGCGCGCTCGAAGGCCGCGACGATCTTGGCCGCGCCCTTGACGTGGCAGGCCGTGCCCACACAGACCTGGATGACGGCCTCGCCGCGCGGCTCCAGGCTGAAGGCCTTGTAAAAGGTCGCGATGTGGTAAAGCTGCCCGCGCGCCACGCCGAGTTCCAGCGACAAGGCGTCTACGGCGGCCTGCGAGATATGGCGCTGGCGGTCCTGGATGTCCTGGAGCATCTCGATCGCGTAGTCCGGGTCGCCGTCCCATTTGCGCGCGATCTCGCGCACCGCCTCGCGCGTGGCCTGGGCGCACGGCCCGCAGCTCCCGCCGGCCGGCCGCATGGCGACCTTGCTCTCGGCCACGCGCCAGGCCGGCGTGATCGGCCGGCTGCGGATGACCAGGGCCTTGAGCCGCTTGTCCCGGAACACCGTCCCGATGCCGCCGCGGCCGGCCTGCTTGAGCCGGGTCGTCTTGCGGCGCCAATCGTAAAAGGAAAAGTTGAGCACGCCCATACGGGTGTGCTCGGCCGCGCGGCCCGCCGAGACCACCGCGACGTTGCGCTTGTCGAGCTCGTCGAGGGCGTACATCTCGGTCAACTCCTCGGCCGCCAGGTGGGAGTCGACGCTCTCCAGCGGGGCTTCCTCGATGGAAATCCTATGGCTCACGGCGTCTATGTAGATCAGGACGTCCCGGCCGGCCTTGCCCACCAGGCATAGCGCGTCGAAACCCGCGAATTTCAAGAACGGCCCGAAGTACCCCCCCACGTTGCAGTCGATGATGGAGTCCGTCATGGGGGAGATGGCGGTGGCCAGGGTCTTGCCGGAGCCGGGGAACGAGGTAGTCCCGCCCAGGGGTCCGGAGGACATGCAGATGGGATTCTCGGGGCTGTCCCACCTCGTCTTGGGCCCGATCTCCTGGGACATCAGCCACAAATCGAAGCCCTTGCCGCCGATCCAAAGCTCCTTCATCTGCGGCGTCACCGGCCGCGTCTCGATGGAGTTCCGGGAAAGGTCGATGCGCAGGCTGCGGTTGGCGTACCCGCGGTCGAGCTCCACGGGCTCGTAGGAAAACTCCGCCAGGACCCGGTGGGCCTGCTTCATCCGGGCGATATCGTTCATTATGCCTCCAGTCGCGGGTATTTTATCAAATGGTGCCCCGCTTTCACG
Organism: Elusimicrobiota bacterium; assembly: GCA_028717865.1. GTDB lineage: Bacteria > Elusimicrobiota > Elusimicrobia > UBA1565 > UBA9628 > UBA9628. The sequence goes on from JAQUMZ010000362.1 coordinate 1,873, forward strand.
TATTCACGTATTTCACGTATTCGCGCCGGAATGCTATTCTTTCTTGCTCGATGAACATTCTAAAGGAAGTGCTCAAGAACCAGGTTTATCCCGCCATGGGCTGCACCGAACCCGTTTGCGTGGCCCTGGCCTCCGCCCACGCGGCCAAGCTCCTGGGCGAGCCGCCGACCGAAGCCCTCTTCATACTCGACCCGGGAACCTACAAGAACGGCATGGGCGTGACCTTGCCCAACACCGGCGGCCGCAAGGGCAACCTGCTGGCCTCGGCCATCGGATTGCTCGCCCCCCGGCCCGAGTTGGGCATGGAGATTTTTCGGGCCTCCACCCCGGCCCTGGCCGTACGCGCCGAGCGGCTCATCGCGAAAGGCACGGTAAAGATGACGGTCTTGCCCGGCCGCGCCGGCATTCACGTGGAGGCGCGGCTCAAGGGCCGCAAGCACTCGGCCGCCGTCATAATCTCGGACAGCCACACCAACATCAGCTACGCGGAAAAAGACGGCCGCAAGCTGGCGCGCTCGGCGCAAGCCGCGGCGCGCAAGGCGACCCATTACAAGCAAGCCCTGCGCCGGCTGAGCCTCAAGGACATGGCGCGCCTGGTCGAGCGCCTCGACGACGGCGACCAGGACCATATCCGCCGGGGCGTGGAGATGAACCTCGAGGCGGCCCGCCGCGGCCTCAAGCTCAAGAAGGTGGGCTTCTACCTGCAGGACCTCATGCGCAAGGGCTACCTGCTCGACGACGTATTCGCCTCGGCCAAGATTCTGACCGCCTGCGCCACCGACCTGCGCATGGACGGCCGGGCCGTGCCCGTGATGTCGAGCGGGGAAAGCGGCAACCAGGGCATCGTGGCCATACTGGTGCCCTACAGCGTGGGCAAGGCCTTCCACGTCCCGGACGACAAGATCTGCCGCTCCATCGCGCTCTCGCACCTGCTCAACGCCTACGTCAAGCTCTTCACGGGCGGCCTGGCCCCGATCTGCGGCTGCGCCATCGCCGCGGCCGTGGGCGCCGCGGTCGCCATAGTCTATCAGCGCAACGGCGCCGACATCGCGGGCCTGACCCTGGCCGTCAACAACGTGGTCAGCGACCTGGGCGGCATGCTCTGCGACGGCGCCAAGAGCGGCTGCAGCCTCAAGGTCGTCAGCTCCACCGACTCCGCCATCCGCTCTGCCTACATGGGCCTCAACCACTACGGCATCACCGAACGCGAGGGCTTCGTGGGCCGCAGCGCCGAGGAGACCATCCAGAACCTGGGCCGCATCTCCAAGGTGGGCATGGCGGCGGTCGACCCGACTATCGTCGCCATCATGCTGGGCAAGCAGCGCTCGCGGCCGTGCGACGCGTGAACACAACCACCCCCAACGGAACCGCCGCCCCCCTTCATATGGGGGCGGCGGTTGCGCTCGACTGGACGACGTCGAGCGCTTGTTTTGCGCCTTCGCTACGCTCGGGCGCTGGTCTTGATTTGC
>JAQUMZ010000363.1 GCA_028717865.1 Elusimicrobiota bacterium
GACGCGGCGGGCGCCGGTTTGGGGACTCTTTTCTCTACGACTCCGAACCACAGGGCGTAGATTCCTATCGAAAGGGCGACGGCGATGACGAGGTTCTTATCCATGATAGTGGGGTGCGGGAGGAACGGGGTCGAGCCCTCCGGGGTGGAAGGGATGGCAGCGGGCCAGCCGGCCCAGGGTCAGCCACAGGGCGCGCCGGCAGCCGTGCGCCAGCAGCGCCTGCCGGGCGAATTCCGAGCAGCTCGGATGGAAGCGGCAGCAAGGCGGCATGAACGATCGTATGACTTTCTGGTACAGGGAGATAGCGGCCAGCAGCAAGGTTGTTGCCGTTCCAGCGCCTCGCGGCCCGAAGGGCCGCGAGGTCGTCAATCCCCCCATGTGGGGGGATCCCCGGTGCCGTTGGGGGAGGAAGGTCTTCATGTATCGCGCTCGTCCTCCCGCAAGGCTCCGGCCCGCCGGAACACATCGAGGATGTCCCGCTCGGCCGCCGCCAGGCCGTCCCAGCGGCAGCCCGGCCGCAGGTAGACGACATAGTCGCCGTCCGCGATGCGTCGGCGATTGAGCCGGAAGGACTCGCGCGCCAGCCGTTTGAGGCGGTTGCGCAGGACCGCCGCGCCCAGCTTCTTGGGCGAGCTCAGCCCGAGGCGAGGAGATTTCGCCGGCGCCCTCCAAAGGATGAGGGTGCGGCCGGCCGTCTTGCGCCCGTCCGTGAAGACCCGACGGAAGTCGCGCCGCGAGCCGAGCCGGAAGGCCCGGCCGAAACGGGCGCCTCCAATCGCGGGGCTTTCCATGGTCCACGCCGCGGCGCGGGACGCGGCCGCGTGCTCGCGGCCGGTCCCTGCCGGCGCTCACGCGTCGACCAGGACGCGGCGGCCTTTCCTGCGGCGGCGGCTGAGAACCGACCGGCCTCCCGAAGTCGACATCCGGGCTCTAAATCCGATCGTCTTGGCGCGCTTGCGCTTATGGGGTCTATATGTGGGTTGCATGCGCAGATTATATTAAAATGTTCACATCATGGGAACGGCGCGGTGAGCTGGCCGGAGAAATTCTTAGTCGCGATCCTGACCCTGGTACTGGCCGGCTTCCTGCAGAGGCTGCTCGATCCGCCGCCGGGCTCCGGGAAGCGTCCCCTTGACGCCGTTCTCGCCTTCCTGTTCCTGGCGCTGTTCGCGGGCCTGGCGCTGGCTTGGCTCGGCCTTCCCGGCCGCGACGCCTCCCTGCGTCCGTGGCTGATTCTCGCCGGGACGGCCGGCGGCGCGGCCGCCTTCAGGGCCGCGGGGCCGCGCCCCCTGCGGGCGGCGGGGCTGGGCGCCCTGGCCGGGCTGCTCTTCTGCGCCCAGGGGCTGGCGGCCGGCCGCTGGCTCGCCATGGCCGAGGCTTGGGCCCGGCTGGGCCCGGGTCCGGCCGTCTTCGTGCGCGGCTTGCCGCTGATCTTGGCGGCGTCCTACGGGCTTACCGCCGCCGCGCTCCTGCATCCGGATTTCAAGGGCCTGCGCTGCGGGGTTTCGCTGGGCGTGCTGGCGGCCTGGATCGCGGTCACGGGCGCGGCCGAATGGCGGCTGCGCTCCGCGTGGGACTTCGGGCCGGCCGGATTGGCGCAGGCCGCCGGCCTGCCGGCCGTTCCCCGCGTCCCGGAACTGGCCGTGGCCGTCCTGCGGCCCGGCCCCGACGGTCCGTACCGGGTCGAGCTGCGCCGGCAGGCGGTGGGCGGGCTGGCCGCCGTTCCCGAGAATTTGGAGCTCGTCGAACGCTACTTGCGCGACCGGGGCTGCCGGACCGTGTTCCGGACGGAGGGACTGTCGTTCCTGCGCGGCGGGTGGCTGCTGCGCTGGGACGCGCAGCGCGCCCTGGAGGCCGCGGCCCTGCGCGTGCCGGGCCGGGCCGCGCCGGATTACCGGGGGGCGCTGGCGCTCATCCGGGCCGGGCCGCTGGACGGCGCGCGCTTCGCCGGGCTTGAGCGCCTGCACGAGGCCGCCGCGCGGGATCCGGCGGGCTTCGAGGACGTCAACATCTCCCAGCTGCAATTCGAAGCCTTCGCGGCGGCCTTCGCGCGTTTCGACGACGAGGCGCGCGTGCGCTACTGGCTCAAGCGCATCGACAACCTCTGGCCGATCAACGACAAGAAAGTCGAGATCGTCCCGTTGGAGAATTTCCGCGAGGGCCGCATAGCCGGCGTCCTGCGGGCGGGCGGCCGCCCCGCTTCGGCGCTGCGCGTGGGGCTATTCCTGGAGACCTTCAGCGAGGTGACCAAGAAAACGACCGTGACCCTGAGCTCCAGCCGCCGCGCCGATGCCCGGGGCGCGTTTCAATTCGACCGCCTCGGCGCCGGGATCTATCACCTGGAAATCCAAGCTCCCCCCGAATTCCTGCGCGCCCGCGTCTCCGGCAGCCCCGGCCTCATCCACGTTTCCGAGGACGCCCCCGACATCCGGCTGCCTCCTATTAACTGGTGCCCCGCTTTCACGTATTCACGTATTTCACGTATTTCGGCCAGTAATCAGCGCTCCCGGCTGTAATGGAAATTTCGGGAAAGCCTGACACCGCTTTCGGTATAATACGAAGATGCGCGCGCGGGTCGCGGAGTTGGCGGGGGCCGGAGCTTACGGCGAGTTGCGCGCGTTCCTGCGCGGCGCGGACCTCGCGCTCCTGGCCCGGGGCTGGCGGCGCCTGGAGCCGCTGCACAAGCTGGTCGCGTTCAAGCTGATGAGCGCCGCGGCCGCCCTGGAACTGTTCGCGCGCCTGCCTTACGAGGAACGCTATTTCCTGTACTGCGGCCTGCCCGCGGCCAGCATTGCCCCGATCCTGGAACGGGCCGCGCCGGCCGAGCGGCGGCTTTTCGTCCAACTGCCCGCCCCTTTGCAGAGACGCATGTTCGAGAGCCTCGCGCGCGAGGTCCCGGCGATATGATGCTCAACGACCTGGGCATCGTGCTCTGGCGCCGCGACGCGGGCGAGTATGACCGCCGGGTCGTTCTGCTCACGGAGCGGCATGGGGCGCTGGCGGCCCGCTTCGGCGGCGTCAACCGCTCCGCCGGCAAGCTCAAGGCTCTCTCGGAGCCCATGGTCTGGGGCGAATACCGGCTTTATTTCAGCCCGCGTTCGGGAGCGGTTCGCGTCATCGGCGGGCGCCTCCTGTCGAGTTTTCCCGCCGTGCGCCGCGACCTGCGCGCGACGCTGCGGGCCCTGGCCATGTGCGAGATGGCCCTGCGCCTGTCGCCTATCGGCTCGGCCAGCCCCGAGAAGTACCGGCTGCTCCAGCGGTCCCTGGCCGCGCTGGAGGCCGGTCCCGCGGACTGGCTGGAAGCCGGTTTCGGGCTCAAGCTTTTGGAGCTCGCGGGCT
>JAQUMZ010000364.1 GCA_028717865.1 Elusimicrobiota bacterium
TGCGGGGCCTGCAGCAGGCGGAAGGAAACCGTCGGCGCCGGCCGGCGTCCCGGGGCCTTGGCGCAGGCGCAAGCCAGGAGCAAGGCGGCGGGCAGGGCGCGCAGGATTCGCATGGACCATTCGATTATAACATGGCGGGAACCGTTGCCAAGTCCAGCGCCAAATGCCAAAATCCCCCCATGTCCTGGAGGGAACTCCTCGCGCGCCACTGCGACCGCTGCCCCGCCTGCGCCTTCGCCCGCGAGCGCCCCGACCATTGGTTCGGACGCCTGGTCCGCTGGCACGGCACCTGGTGCCCCTGCTGGAAGGCCTGGGAGCAATTCTACGGCGCCGGGAGGCCTCCGGCTCAAAGCCGGAGGCCTCCAGTCCCGAAGCCGTCCGCGCTCAGGCGCGGGTGACGAACATCCGCTCGCTGACCGCCAGGCCGCTGAAAACGGCGCCGGCGCCCACGCTCAGCAAGGACACCAGGTTCAGGGTCATCGATTGGATGCCCACCAGCGACAGGACGGACAGGATCACGACGCCCAACCCCACGAGCAGCTGGCCGCGGGAGGCGGCGATGATCGCGTCCGAGGCCAGGCGCACCGCGCGCTCCTGGGCCCGGTTCTGGGGCACCGGCAGGGCGTTGAGCCGCGAAATCGTCCCGCTGCCCATGATGAGGACCGCGCCGTAGACCAGCGCCGCGATGGTCACCAGTTCGAGCGGCTTGACCTGCATGACGGCCAGGATGCCCAGGGCCACGCCCGCGAAGCCCCCGAAGAGCTCGGCGGTCATGCCCCCGCCCACCTCCGAGCGCAGGAACCTCGTTCCGATCCCCAGCTCGTCGATCAGGCTCGTATAGCGGGCGACGATCGAGCCGCCCTCCAGGATCAAGGCCGCGCCCAGCACGAGAGCGGCGATCGAGGACATCAGTTGGGGGCTGAGGCCCGCCAGGCCCAGTATGGCCAGGATCGCGCCTCCCACGCCCCCGAAGGTCTCGCCCAGGGACCCGTAGCCCACCACCTTCGCGGTCCGCTCGGGCTCCAGGCCCGGATGGCGCTCTTCCTCGGTATGCCGCGTCACCGGCTGCTCGCTTATTGCCATGTGCTCCTCCTCCTTGGTTCTATAACGGACGAACGCAGGATTTTATCCCGATATCGGGGGTCCGTTCCATTGAGGAGACGCAAACGATTGTTGACGCCGTTGTGACGCCGGCTCAGGCCCGGCGCGCCGGGGAGGCGTCCAGGGCCTGGCGGACCGCGACCAGCAATTGCGTCGGGGAGAAAGGCTTCTCCAGGAAACCGGAACCGGCCGCGGCCTCCACGGGCGGCTCGCTGCAGCCGGACATGTAAAGCACCCTCAAGGCCGGCCACCGGGCCTTGAGCCGGCCGGCGACCTCCGGCCCGCTCAGCCGCGGCAGGACCAGATCGGCGACCAGCAAGTCGGCGGGGCCCGGCGCGCGCAGCGCCGCCTCGGGAGTCGCGGCGCTTAGGACCCGGTAGCCCTTGCCGCGCAGGACGTCGGATATGAGCCCCCGCAAATCCTCGTGATCCTCCACGATCATGATGGTCTCGCTGCCGCCGCGCGCCTCGGGCTCGGCCCGGCCGGGCAGCAAGGCCGCCGCCCCGCCCTCGGCTCGCGGCAGATAGATTCTCACCGCGGTCCCCTCGCCCGGCCGGCTGAGAATAGCCAGCCGGCCGCCGGCCTGCCGGACGATGCCCTTGACCGTGGCCAGCCCCAGGCCCGTCCCCAAACCGGCCCGCTTGGTCGTGAAGAACGGCTCGCAGGCGCGCCGCAGCACTTCCTCCGTCATCCCGCCGCCGGTATCGGACACGGACAGCCGGACGTAGGAACCGGGCTCCAACGCCAATCCGGGCTCGCGCCCGGCCCCGACCTCCAAGTTCTCCGTCTCAACCAGGAAACGGCCGCCCGCGGGCATGGCGTCGCGCGCGTTGGAGGCCAGGTTGAGCAGGGCCTGCTGCAGCCGGGCCGCGTCGGCCCGCACGGGCCAGACCGAAGCGCAGAGCCCGGCCTCCAGCGCGACTTCCTCGCCGAGCAGGCGCTGGAGCATCTTGCGCGACTCGAGGACGACGGAATTGACGTCCAGGGGCCGCAGCCGCGCCGGCCGGCTCCGGGTGAAAGCCAGCATCTGGCGGGCGACGGACGCGGCCAGGCCGATGCCGCGGCGAAGCTCGCGGGCATGAGCCGCCAGCGGGCTGTCGGGCTCGAGCCCTTCCAGCAGAAGGAAGTCGTAGCCCATGAGCACGGTCAGCACGTTGTTGAAATCATGGGCCACCCCGCTGGCCAGCCGGCCCATGGCCTCCATTTTCTGGCACTGTATGAACTTCTCCTCGGCCCGGGCCAGGACGACGGCCGCCGCGATGACGCCGGCCGCGGCCTGGACGAACTCCCTCTGCTGGACGTCCAGTTCCGCCGCCGGCTCGGTATAGAGGTTGAGCACGCCCAGCACCCCCTCCTCGCCCGCGATCGGCGCGCACACATGCCCATGATCCGCCATCTCGGGATAGGAAATCTCATGCCGCTCGTCGAGATGCGCCGCGACTACGATGCCGCCGCCGCCGGCCGCCCGGCCGCAAAGGCAGCGCCCCACCGCGACCCGGGCGCAGACCCGGCGCAAGACCGGCGGCATATTGCGCTGCGCGGCCATGACCAATTCGCCGTCTTCAAGCAGGAAAATGGCCCCTTTCTTCTCCACCCGGAACCAGGGCACGCCCAGCAGATAATCGAGGAACAAGTTGAGCTTGTCCGCCAAGGGAATGGACTTTACCCCGATGCCCAGCATCCCGTTGAGCGCCTGCTGAGACTCGTAGGCTCTGCGCAAGGCCTCGTATCCTTGAGACTTGTCCAGAAGTCCTTCGTGCATAACTATAGTATAGCAACCCTATTCTGGTGCCGCCATACCACATGCTGCATGCGCGAGTCTTTCTAAATCCCTATTTTTGGCCTCGTTTTTACCGTATATTTCATTGACACGCCCGCCGGCCGGGGCTACACTACCAAAGCGGCGGACCGGATATCCGAACGCGGTCCCGGTACAAAAAAATGCGCGACTGGCGTAAGTGGCTGCTGAAAACCGCACGCGGCCTGGCGGCGGGCCAGGGCTGGCCCCTGGTCGGCGCCGCCGGAGTCGGGGTCGCCACGCTCACCGTGGCGATGTTCGGCGTGATGATGCGCGAACCGCCCCGAACCATGGAAGCCTCGCCATGGCTTCCCCCGGTATCGTCGTACCGGCCCGCCGCGCCGAGAAAGGCTCCCGAGCCGCCGGCCGCGGCGCCCGCCGCCGCCTCGGCCTCGCCCGCGCCGGCGC
>JAQUMZ010000365.1 GCA_028717865.1 Elusimicrobiota bacterium
CCGGGCCGGGTGCTCAGGGCGGACTCGCCCCTGGGCCTTTTCGGCCACCTCGATCCCAAGACCGGGCTGTACCGCGAAGCCGGCCACCCCCTCGACGGGAAATGCGTCAAGGGCCGGGTCCTGGTCTTCCCGCGCGCCAAAGGCAGCACGGTCGGCTCCTACATCCTTTACGCCCTGCGCAAGACGGGCCGGGCGCCGGCGGCCATGATCCTTTCCGATTGCGACACCATCGTCGCCGTGGGGGCCATCATCGCCGGCATACCGACTGTGGACAGAGTCGACCTTGGCTTGCTGAAGGACGGGGCCATGGTCCGAGTGAAAGGCGAGGAGGTCATCCTTGAGCCACGCTAACGTCTTCGTCAAGCTGGGCGGCTCCTTCATCACGGACAAGGCCGTGGCCGAGAGCCTCAACGGCCCGCGCATCATCGTCGCCGCCCGCATGCTGCGCAAAGCCATGGACCAAGCCGCGCGCCGCGGCCGGCGCATCCAGCTCGTGCTGGGCCACGGGGCCGGCTCCTACGGCCACATCCAGGCCAAGAAGTACGGCGCGGTCGCGGGCGTGCATCCCCGGCACGGCTGGGAGGGGCTCCACCGCATCCGGGAGTCCATGGCCCGGATGAACCTGCTCTTCATCCAGTACTGCCACAAGGGGGGGCTTTACCCCGTGACCGTCTCGCCGTTCGCCGTGGCCGCGGCCGCGGACGGCTTCGTGCGGCGTCTCGACGTCCACAACATCAAGGCTCTCCTGGACCGGGGGCAGATCCCCTTGATCCACGGAGACGTCATCCCCGACGCCAAGCGCGGCTTCACCATCGCCTCCACCGAGGCCCTCCTGGAAGCCCTGAGCCGCCGCATCCGTTTCGACCGCATCGTGATGGTCTCGGACACGGACGGCGTCCTGGGCCATGACGGCCGGACCATCCCCTTGATCCACCGCCGCAACATCAAGACGCATGCCGGCGCCATCCGCGGCTCGGGCGCGCCGGACGTCACGGGCGGGATGCGCAGGAAGGTGGAGAAGCTCTTCGCCTTGCTGGGCGGCGGCCGCGCCGGCTCGGCGCGCATCCTGCGCTGCGCCAAGGACGCGCAGAACCTCTACGAGGCCGTCCTGGGGATCGGCGGCGGCGGGACCCTCCTCAAGCCCTAGACGGCAATACGTTAGAGTATTGCAGAATACGTAAAAGTCTGCTATACTTGTTGGCAGAGGCCAGCCATGGAGATATCCAGCGAGAACAGGCAGAAGCTCAATCTTTTCACCGTGGTTGAGCTCGCCGACATCCTGAAGATGAACGTCCAGGTCATCGCGCGCAAGCTCAAGGCCGGCGAGATCCGGGGCTACAAGCTGGGCAAGGATTGGCGCGTCTCGGAAGCGACCATCCTCGAATACCTGGAATCCCACTGCAACCAGCGCAGCCGGCGGGACAAGGACTTCTCCAGGATCCAATCCTACTTCGAGGACGGACGCTTGAAGGTCATCCCCTCCAAGAGGTCCAAGCGGCTCGAGGTGCTCAAGTATCTGGTCTCCAAGCTGGAGAACCGCGTCTACACGGAGCCGGAGATCAACGAGTTCCTGGCCCGATACCATCCGGACGTCTGCACGCTCAGGCGGGAGTTCATCATGAACCGCTTGATGGTGCGCAAGGACGGGAGATACAAGGTCGTCGCCTGGAACCGCGACGTGCCGTGAACCCCCTGGGACAGCTGCGCCTCTACGCCGCGCGCCTGAGGCTCTTCAGCCGCAACGTCAGGCTCCTCCTGCTGGGGGACGCCTGCATCGGCCTGGGCCTGACCTTCTGGACGCTGCTCTTCAACCTCTACCTTAAATCCCTGGCCGGCGAGCTGGCCTTGGACCCGGCGCAGACCAGCCACTTCATCGGCCGGACCACGGCGCTGGCCCAGGCCGCCTGCGCCCTCTTCGCGCTCCCGGCGGGCCTGCTGGCCGGACGCCTGCGGCACAAGCCCATGCTCATCGCGTCGCATCTGCTGTCCTGCGCGGCCTTCCTGGGCGCCATCCTCGCCGCGACTCCGGGCCTCATGCGCGGCTTCCTTTTCTTCGCCTCGGGCTTCATGGTGGTCTTCTGGGTCGTGCTGGGCCCCTTCACCATGCGCAACACCTCGCCCAAGGAGCGGACCTACGTCTTCACCATCGCGATGGTCTTGCGCCTGGTCGGCGGGGTGGCGGGCAACGTCCTGGCCGGGCGCATCAAGGACCTAGCCGCGGCCGCCGGGCTCTGCGAGCTGGACGCCTACCGCTGGACCATCCTGGGCGGCCTGCTCTTCAGCTTCCTGGCCGTCATCCCTTTCCTGCGCATCGACGAAGCGTCCGCCGCGCCGCAGCACGAGCGGCTCACCCTGCGGGGCGTCCTGGGCATGGACTGGGCCCTCTTCGTCAAGGCCCTGCTTCCCTCCACCATCGTGATGATCGGCGCCGGGCTCATCATCCAGTTCATGAACCTCTACCTCAAGGAGACCTTCACGTCGCTGAAGGACTCCCACATCGGGCTCATCCTGTCCCTGCAGAACCTGACCATGGTCGTCGGCATGCTCGCGGCCCCGGCGCTGGCCGAGAAGCTGGGCAAGGTCAGGACCATCGTCGGCGCCCAGCTGGCGTCGCTGCCCTTCATGGTCGCCCTGGCCCTCACCGCGGACGTGCGGGTCGCGGTGGCTGCCGTGGCCATCCGCGCGACCCTCATGAACATGAGCAATCCCGTGGCCAACACCTTGCTGCTCGAGCTCTGCCGGGCCAAGGAGCAGGGGGTGCTCTCCGCGCTCTTCGCCATGAGCGGTAACCTGGCCTGGGCGATCGCCGCCGTCGCCTTCGGCCACATGGAGGGGGACTACCGCGCGATGTTCTTCATCGCGGTCGGCCTCTATTTCGTCTCGACCGTTCTCTACCACGCCTTCTTCAAGGACGCGGAGGCGGGGCTCGGACGGCGGGAGGCGCCGCCTGCGGGGATCCTGTGCCCGCCGCAGGGCGCTGACTGACAGGGGCCGCCAGGCCCCGCGGCAGGCCTTCAGGCCCCGGCGGCATGGGCCTAATGCCGGCGGCCCGCACCGGTCCAATGGTCATGCCGCGATGCGGCTGGGAGGGCTACAATGGGAGCAGACGCACAGGAGGAACCGATGCCCAGCGCGATCAAGCCCCTCGTCGCCGCAGTCGTGGCCGCCGCCGTGTCCATGCCCGCAGCCGCAGCGCAGTCCGACGCGGACGCCGGGTTCTTCGGCGCCTTGTCCGGCATCCAGGCCCAGGTCTCAGGCGCTTTGGCGCAGAAGCCCCTGGCCAAGCC
>JAQUMZ010000366.1 GCA_028717865.1 Elusimicrobiota bacterium
TGAGGCTGCGCATTTTCGGGCGGTCGAGGAATACGACGTTGAGCTCGCCGCGGACTTGGGCGGTTTCCGCGGCGAGGGCGCGGCGGCATGCGGAGGCGACGGCGCGGGGCTTGCGGGCGGAGGGGGGCAGGAGGGGCAGGCCGTGGACGCGGATAACGACGGTTCTCGTCCCCCCGACGGAACGACCCGCCCCCCGCGGGGGGGCGGGTCGGCCTCGCGCCCCCGCGGGGCGCGAGGGGGTTTTTGAGGCTTCTTCCTTCAAGTTTTCTTTTCCCACCGGTCGAAGGCCTTTATCACCTTGCGCACCAGGGGATGCCGGATGACGTCCTCGTCGGTCAGGTGGTGGAAGGCCACGCCCTCGACGCCCTTGAGGATGTCCATGACCCGCACCAGGCCGGAGGCGGAGGCCTCGCCGAGGTCGGTCTGGGTTACGTCGCCGGTGATCACCATGCGCGAGCCCTCGCCCAGGCGGGTGAGCGCCAGCTTGATCTGGCCCAAGGTCGTGTTCTGCGCCTCGTCCAGGAGGATGAAGGCGTCGTTGAAGGTCCGGCCGCGCATGTAGGCCAGGGGCACGATCTCGATGACGTCGTTGTCCCGCCAGGCCCGGAAGCGCTCGGGGCCGATCATGGAGTAGAAGGCGTCGTAGAGCGGCCGCAGATAGGGATTGACCTTCTCCAGGAAGTCGCCGGGGAGGAAGCCCAGGCGCTCGCCCGCCTCCACGACCGGCCGGCTGAGCACGATGCGGTGCGCCTGCCCGCCCTCCAAGGCGCGCAGGGCGCAGGCGACGGCGAGGAAGGTCTTGCCCGTGCCGGCGGGGCCTATCCCGAAGGCCAGTTCGTGGGCGAAGATGGCCTCGACGTAGCGCTTCTGGTTGGGGGTGCGCGGCGCGATGGCGCGGCCGTTGTGCGCGCGCAGGATCGCCCCCTGGGGCAGGCTCGCCGCGGCCGGCAGGGGCCGGCCGGCCTGGCGGGCCGAGCGCAGGGCGTCGAGCCGGGCCCGCAGGTGGCGCAGGGCCTTCTGAACTTTCGACGAGGGGCCCCGCACGAGCAGTGCGACGGCTTCGGAGCGGGGATCGTGGCTGAGAATCAGCTCCACGCCGAAGTCGCTCTCCATCTGCCGCAGCAGGGAGTCGTGCTCCCCGAAGAGCTGGAGGATTTCCTCGCTGTCGCGCAGCAAAATCTTGCGCGTGGTCATTCGGAATACGGGTCTTCGCCCGGGTCGGCGCCGGGTTCCGGGCTCGTCTCGACCGCGGGCGGCTGCGCGCGGACCGCGGGGGCGGGCGGTTCGTCCGGGGGGGGCGGCTGGGTGCCGGCCGGCGCCGGGGCTGGCGCGCCGGGGCCGGCCGCGCCGTCGCCGGGCTCGATTTTGTGCCGCGGGAGCTCCTTGTCGTCCAGGACGAGGAACGGGCGTTTGGCCTCGACGCCCGCGGTGATTTCGGTCCAGTCCCGCGTGGTGATTCCGGTCGAGACGCGGACGGGCAGGAAGACCTCGCCGCCGAAGCGCAGCAAGGCTTGGGTGGGAACGAGGACCGCCCCCGCGCTGCGCTGGGCCACGATGACGCCTTCCCAGTTCGTCCCGGGGGGCAGGAAGCGGCCCGGCCCCATGGCCTCGTCCATGGTGAAGGTGCCGGCCGGATCGACTTTCTCGCCCTGCACGTCGAGCACGTATCGGGCTATGCGGGTCTGGAAGCGCCGGCGGGGGTTGTTCGCCGGCCAGTAGGTCAGCAGCATGCCGTCGCGCACCAGCGGCGCGTCCTCCGGGCTCACCCGTCCGACCATGCGCAGGTGCCCGGCCGCCTCGACGAGCACGGCCTGGGGCTTGACCCACTGCCGCGACCGCGCGAATATCTTGAGGATGAAGCAAGTGGAGGGACAGCGCAGGGGCGAGGGCCGATAGACGGGGTTCCAGCGGTCCGCCATGACCGACTTCCGGGTGGAGCCGGGGGCGTCGGTGAGCGCCGCGAACTCCTTGTTGACCAGGGAGCCCAGGCTGTCGGCGGGCTTGACCCAGACCCCCGTCGAGGGCCAAATGTTCTCCGCGCGTCCTTCTATATTGGCCTTGAGGCGGAAGACGTCCACCGCCAAAACGGTGCCGATGACCTGGACGCGGCGCTCGATATCCGCGCGTCGCGTCTCGGCGCGCTGCTGCGCGCGGGCCGGGGCGAGGCCGAGCGGCAGCAGGGTCAAGGCCAGGAGGGCCGCGCGCGTCATGGCTGGTCGGGGGCCTCCAACCGGGGGTTGGCGCCCTTCCAGGCGTGGACCATGAAAGCGTCCCAGGTCCAGGGCATGAGCCGGCGGAAGAATCCGGCCAAGGCCAGGGCGTATTGCTGCATTTCCCATTGCGCGTGCTCGTCCGCGCGCAAGGAGACGAAATTCATCAGGCTTCGGCAGTTGACGGTCCAGTAGAACTGGGTGTAAAGATTGACCGGCAGCACCAGGCGCGCCATTTCCCGGGCCACCCCCGCCGCGAGCATCTCCCGGTAGGCCGCCAGCGCCGCGCGGACCTGGTCCGAGAGCTTGGCCGACAGCCCCGCGTGGTCGAGCCCGGCGTTGGCGGCGGAGCCTTGCTTGTTGACGGCGTCCTGAGCCCGCCAGGCTTTGGGCACGTAGAATTCGTCTTTGACCTCGGTGTAGCGGAACGAGATCTCGTTGTATGCCGCGAAGCGGTGCCGGAACCATTGGCGCGCCACGAAGATCGGCGCGGCGACGTGGAATTTGAAGACCGCGTGCTCGAAAGGCGTCAGGTGCGAATGCTTGAGCAGGTAGCAGATCAGTTTGCGGTCCGGCGCCTCGCCCTTGGTCCGGCTGGCGTAGCAGACGCGGGCGGCGTCGAGCACCCCCCGGTCGCCGCCCATCATGTCCACCAAGCGGACGAAGCCTTTGTCGAGAACGCGGACGGCGCTGGTTTTGTCGGTCATTTGGCATCCTGGGCGGCAGGGCGGAGTTCCAGGCGCTTGGGCGCGCCGGGGTCGGGCAGGGCCCGGCCGTCGTCCTTGTAGGTTCTCATGCCGGGCAGCGCGGCGGCGTCGCGGGCGGTCTCTTCCACCCAGCGGACGAGCCGGGCGTCGGGCAGCAGGCCTTGTTCGGCGCAGCGCATGAATACCCCGCCCAGGGCCCGGCGGATCGGGCGCAGCGCCTGCGCGCCGTCGATGGCGTAGGGCACGACCAGCACGCGCCGGGAACGGCTGAGTTCGGCGACGAGCTTGCGCAGCGCGGCTTCGGCGCGCTCGCGCTGGAATTGGCGCGGGACCTCGGGCTCCAGGACGGCCGCGC
>JAQUMZ010000367.1 GCA_028717865.1 Elusimicrobiota bacterium
CATACTGCATGTAGGCCTCGCAGGCCTTGACCAGCTTGGGAATCTCATCGTGCCTCTGCTTGAGCAGCACGTCGATGTTGCTCCAGGCCTTGGCCACGTTGTTCTTGACCACGATCAAGCCGTTGTAGACCGTGATCAGATAGCCCGCGGCCCCCGCCGCGGCCAGCAGGACCGCTCCTAACGCCAGGAATGCTGTCATCCGCCACCTCTCATGCGCGGCATTTATTTCGCCGCGCCCTTCCGCGGCGCGCGCTCGCGGTTCGGGAACGACAGAACGATCTCGCAGCTCGGGCCGTCGCGCCGCGAACGCAGTTCCACGTTTTCCCGGCTCAGGACTCGCGCATGGACCGACAACGCGGCGAAGGATGCTTCTTCCTCGCATGGAGCGCATCGGATGGCCAGTTCTAGGCCGGAATCGGCGCGCGCGGCCTTCATCCGCACGCTGCCGTCCGGGCGGGTCTGGTCCAATACCCATAACAGCAGATCGAGCAGGGCCAGCTGCAGACGCGCCCCGTTCTGATGGAGGCGGGGCAGGTCCGCGGGGATTTCCTGCCAGAACTTGATGCCGCGATGACGCAGCTTGTACTCCAGCAGATCGGCGACTTGGCCGAGCAGCTTGTCCAAAGACAAGACCATCCCGCCCTCGGGGGCGGGGGCAAGGTCCAAGAGCTTGGCGGAAAGCTGATGCAGCGAACGCGTGGAGCCGGTGATGCGCTCGATATCCGGACGCAGCTCCGAATCCGCGGCGACCTGGTCGAGCAGCACCCCCGCGGAGCCCAGGATGGAGAAGAGCTGGCAGTGCATGTCGTAAATCAGGCCTTCGAAGAGCCTATGCCGGAAGATGCTCCGGCCTCCGGAGCGATGGGTATCCTCGATGCCGCAAGCCAGGCGGTCCAATTCGCTGCGGGTGGCCGCCAACGCCCGCCGAGCCTTGCGTTCCTGGCAGGAAATCTGCATGGTCACGCCCGTGGCCAATCCCAGGACTCCGACCTTGACGGCCAAGGTAAGCAGAAGCCAAAACGGACCGGCGAAGCCGGGCCCGACATAGAAAAAGGCCAGGGCGACCGCCGAAACGGCAAAGGCGGACAAGGCATAGACGGCGCTCAGGTGCAGGCAGGCGGTAAATATGGGGAGAAAAAACATGGGCCAGAAAAGCGAGTCGCTGCCCCCGGAATAGGCGAGCGCCAGGACGACGAGCGGAAGGTTCACCGCGATCGACGCCAACGGAATCAGCCGACCGACGCCGCGGCGCAGCAGGGCATGGTAACCCAGGTTGAAGATGAGCAAGCCGGCGAAAACCCAAAGAATCCGGGGGTAAACGAGAGCGGGATTGCCGCGGCTGAACAAGACTACGACGCCCATGCTCGCGGAGAAGGCGATCTCTTGCGCCAAAACGGCCTCGCGGCTCAAAGCGGCCAGACGCATCGTCCCATAATATACAATTTCCAAGCGCGGGCGAACCC
Organism: Elusimicrobiota bacterium; assembly: GCA_028717865.1. GTDB lineage: Bacteria > Elusimicrobiota > Elusimicrobia > UBA1565 > UBA9628 > UBA9628. The sequence goes on from JAQUMZ010000367.1 coordinate 1,464, forward strand.
ATACTTGGGGACGTACTTGGGGACGTGCCTTGCTTTGTTTGCTTTTCTCCGCAGCAAGAGAAATTTCGGAAAAGCCTGACCCCGCGAAATTCGATAAAATATGCGCTCGACATGAACGAGTCCGATTATCAAACGCTCTTCGCCCGGGCCCCGGACGGGATCATGATCATGTCCCTGGACGGCGCCAGCCTGATCGTCAACGATTCCTTCGCCCGGATGCACGGCTACGCCGGCCCGCAGGAGATGGCGCGCCTGCGCCTGAGCGATCTCGACACGCCCGAATCCGCGCGCCTGGCCCCGGAACGGCTGCGCCGGCTCGCGGCCGGGGAGACCCTCAGCTTCGAGGTCGAGCATTTCCGCAAGGACGGCAGCCGCTTCCCCTTGAACGTCACCTGCAACGTCATCAATATCGACGGGCGGCCCTACTTCCTGGGTTTCCACCGCGACGTCGCCGATACCAGGCGCCGGGAGGCGGCCCTGGCGAACATGCAGAAGCTCGATTCCCTGGGCACCCTGGCCGGCGGCATCGCCCACGACTTCAACAACCTCCTGGCCGCCATATTGGGTAACCTATCCCTGCTGGAAGACGAGCGGAAGGGCGGCGGCAAGACCGTCGAGTACGTGCGGGAGGCCCAGGAGGCCTGCAAGACCGCCACCGGCCTGTCGCGCCAGCTGCTCACCTTCGCCAAGGGCGGCAAGCCGGCGGTCAAGGTTCTGGATCTGCGGCCCCTGCTCAGGCAGGCATCCGTCTTCGCGGCGCGCGGCTCGAGCGCGCGCTGCGTCTTCGCGCTCGGCGACGCCCCCTTGGCCGTGAGCGCCGACCCCGAGCAAGTCGCCCAGGTGATCCAGAGCGTCGTCCTAAACGCGGCCCAGGCCATGCCCGACGGCGGCAACATCGCGGTGCGCGCCGAACTCGTCGCCGTGGGCGCCGACGAGCTGCCGCCCCTGCCCGCCGGCCGCTACGTGCGGGTGCGCGTCGCCGACCAGGGCCCCGGCATCCCGCCCGAGGACCTCCCCCGGCTATTCGAGCTGTATTTTACGACCAAGCCCAAGGGCCGGGGCCTCGGCCTGCCCATATGCCATTCCATCATGGCCAGGCACGGCGGGGATATCGCGGCCGATCCGAGGCCCGGTCCGGGCGCGGCGATCATCCTGCACTTTCCGGCCGCCGACGCGGCGGCCATCCCGTCCGAGACCCGGCGGCCGGAGTCCGGACCCGGCGGCGGCAGGATACTCATCATGGAGGATGCCGCGCCGCTGGGCCGGATCCTCAAGCGCATGCTAGAGCGCCTGGGCTACCGGGCCGAGGTCGTGGCGGACGGCCGCGCCGCGCTCGACGCCTACCGCGAGGCCAAGTCGGCGGATGATCCTTTCGCGGCGGTCATCATGGACCTGACCATACCGGGAGGCATGGGCGGCAAGGAGACCATGATCCGGCTCCGGACGTTCGACCCCCAGGCCAAGGCCATCGTCGCCAGCGGCTACTCCAACGATCCGATCATGTCCGAATACGCCGCCCACGGCTTCTCCGGGGCGCTCGCCAAGCCCTTCCGCATCGAGGAACTCTCCGAGGCCCTGCGCGGGATATTCGGCCGGGAGGAAATGTGAAAATCAGCGGCGTCCTCAACCTCACCGTGCTGGTGGCCGCGCTGGGCTACTTCGTGGACATGTTCGACCTGCTGCTCTTCCCCATCGTGCGCCAGCCCTCGCTGAGCGCCTTGGGCGTGGCGGGCGACGCGCAGGTGCGCGTGGGGGCCTATCTGCTCAACTGCCAGATGGCCGGCATGCTCATCGGCGGCGTCCTAT
>JAQUMZ010000368.1 GCA_028717865.1 Elusimicrobiota bacterium
CCGGTTACTTAAAATCGTGAAGGGCTGCCTGCTGGGGACTTTGGCCACGCTCGTGGCGACCTATATCTATTCCCGGCTCGAGTACTCGCGCATGATGCTGGTGCTGGTCGGGCCCATTTCCGTGGCGCTGGTGTCCCTGAGCCAGACTATCGTGCTATGGATCGATGGGTGGGTGGCCCGGCACGAGGACGCGCGGCCCGTTCTGCTCGTGGGCGGCGGCGCGGCCGCGGAGGTGGTCAAGGAGCGCATCCGCGCCCGGCACCCGGAGGCGGAGATACGCCACATTCCGGAGCTTCCGGAACGCGCCGATCTCGAACGGCTCCTCTCCGAGACCGCGTTCTACGAGATGATCCTTTTCAAGTCCGCGCTTCCGCAGGCGCGCATACTGGAGGCGGCCGAAATCTGCGACTCGCAGGACGTCTCCTTCAAGATGCTGCCCGGCTTGCTGGAGCTGCGCCTGGGCGAGGTGCAGATGGACCATGCCCTGGGCCTGCCCGCCTACCGCATTCAACACGGGTCCATGACCCGGGTAAACTTCATGGCCAAACGGGCCTTCGACCTTTTCTTCTGCCTGCTGGTCTTCCTGGCCGCGGGCATCCCCTGGCTGCTCGCGGCCCTGCTCATACGCCTGGACTCCAAGGGGCCGGCCCTCTACAAGCAAAAGCGCTTCGGCTACAAGGGCCGGGTTTTTTACGCTTACAAGTTCCGCACCATGATCTTAGACGCCGAGGCCCGACTGGCTTCGGTCAAGGAGCTCAACGACCAGAAGGGGGCCTTCTTCAAGGCCAAGGCCGACCCGAGAATCACCCGGGTGGGCCGCTGGCGGCGGCGCTTTTCGCTCGACGAGTTCCCGCAGTTCATCAACGTGCTGCGCGGGGAGATGAGCGTGGTCGGGCCCCGGCCCCTGGCCGTGACCACCGGCGAACTGGAGGCCCTGCTGGAGGATTTCGGCGAGACCGCTAAGAAACGCCTCAATACCCTGCCCGGGATCACCGGGCTTTGGCAGGTCTCGGGGCGCTCCGACGTCTCCAGCGAGCAGCGCTTCGCGCTGGATATGTTCTACATCGAGCACTGGTCCCTGGGCCTGGACCTGGAGATCATCCTTAAAACCGTTCCGGCCATGCTTATGGCCAAGGGGGCATATTGACCGCGACCAAGATCCCGCTTTTGAGCCTCAAGAAGCAGCAGCAAAAGATCGGCGAACAGCTGCGCCGGGCCGCGCTGCGCGTGCTCGACTCGGGCGTTTTCATCATGGGGCCCGAGGTCAAGGCCTTTGAAACGGAGTTCGCCGCCGCGCTGGGCTCGCGCTTCGCCATGGGCGTATCCAACGGGACCGACGCCTTGCGCGTGGCGCTGGAGGCCTGCGGGGTGGGGCCGGGCGACGAGGTGGTGGTGCCGTCGTTTACCTTCATCGCCACCGCGACCGCGGTCTCCGCGGTCGGCGCCAAGCCCGTTTTCGCGGACGTCGACGAGCGGACGCTTACCATCACCGCGCAGACGGTCCGCAAGGCCCTCACGCCCCGAACCAAGGCCGTGATCCCGGTGCACCTTTTCGGACAGCCCGTCGACATGGACCCGCTGCTCAAGCTCGCCCGCGAGAAAGGCTTGGCCGTGGTCGAGGACTGCGCCCAGGCGCACCTGACCGCGTACAAGGGCCGCACCGTGGGCACGATCGGCGACTGCGGGGCTTTCAGCTTTTATCCTTCCAAAAACCTGGGCGCGGCCGGAGACGCGGGCGCGGTGCTGGCCCAAGACGAAAAGCGCGCCGAGCTCTGCCGCCAGCTGCGCAATTGCGGCCGCGAGACCGGGGGCCCGGCCTACCGGCACGTGCGCGTGGGGCAGAACTGCCGGCTGGACGAGCTCCAGGCGGCCATGTTGCGCGTAAAGCTCGCGCATCTGCGCGAGTGGACCGACGCCCGCCGCGCGGCCGCCGGCCGCTACCTGGACGGGCTAAAGGGCCTGCCCCTGCGCCTGCCGGAGCTGGGCTCCGGGGGTGACAAGCACACCTTCCACCTCTTCGTGGTGCGCTGCCAGCGGCGCGACGAGCTGGCCAAGCACCTCTCCGAGCGGGGGATCGGCAACGGGGTCTACTATCCCATCCCGATCCACCGCCAGCCGGCCTACGAGAAGCTGGCGCCGAAGGCCGGCTCGCTGCCCGTCACCGAGGCAGCCTGCGCCACGGCCCTGGCTTTGCCGTTGTTCCCGGAGCTGGCGCCCGCCGAGATCGACGAGGTATGCGCCGCGGTCAGGGAATTTTTCGGCAAGTAGCAAAACTGGCGCAGCAACCAGCCCTTGATTTTTCGCCGATCTTGATTCATAATTTATCTTGCTCTAGATTTCTACCATCGAAATATAGGGCAATGTAAATTTATGGCCGCATCCAACCCCGCGGTCGCCATGAGCCATGCCGAGCAGGCAGCTTATTTTTCCCTGGTGCGTGCCGGGCGCAGCGTCGCCACTCCCGGCCTTCTCGCCCAACTGCTTCATGTCACCTCGCCCCGCGCGACTTTGATTCTGCACCAGCTCAACAAGAAGGGGGCCGCGCGCCGGGTCGCCAAAGGGCTTTACGCGGTCCGCGCCCCCGAAGCCATGAGCGGGACCGGGCAATTCATCCAGGACCCCCTGGTCGTGGCGGCCCAGATCATGGGCTTGGCCCACCGCGAGTACGCCGCGGCGTTTTTGTCGGCCGCCTACCTGCATGGATTTCTCGAGCAGACGCCCCAAGCGGTCCAGATGATGATCTCCCACTTTCGGCGTCCCCTCCGGCTGACCCAGGCCCAAGTCGTCCGGTTCGTAAACGTATCGCCATGGAAGCTGTTCGGACTGGTCCAGCTTCGCTACGAAAACGAAGTTCTGATGGCGACCGATCCCGAGAAGACCGTCCTCGATTGCCTGGATCGAACGGACTTGGCCGGGGGCTTGGAGCAGGCAGCGCAGATCCTGGCCGCCGGGGCCGGCAAGCTGGAAGCGCGCAAGCTCGCGCGCTACGCCAAGCGGATGAGGAATCGATCGCTCATCCAGCGCCTGGGGTATCTCTTGGACAAGGGCCGGCTCCTCCCCGATGCGGCTGCGGCGTTGTGGCCCGTGCAGCGCGCCGTCCCCTGCCCCCTGGATCCCGCCGTTCCCCGGCAAGGCAGGCTAAACGAACGCTGGCTGGTGATCGAAAACGCGGCCGTATCCATGAGGGAACGGAAGTGATCGCCATAAACCGGGGAAGACTGGTGGTCTGGGCGGACCGGATCGGCATACCGAACCTGGCCTTGG
>JAQUMZ010000369.1 GCA_028717865.1 Elusimicrobiota bacterium
CGGCCCGAGCTGCTCACGGAACTGCTCTAGCGGCGCGGACCAGCCCGTGATCGCCCCGATCCTGCTGCTGGGCGCGAGCCTCGCCGCGGCGGCTCTCCCGGACCCCTACCTCTGGCTCGAGACCGGCGACTCCGCTCGAATCCAAAAATGGACGGCCGAGCGCGACGCCGAGGCCCGCGCGCAACTGGCGGCCAGGCCCGGCCGCGCCCGGCTGCGCGCGCGCCTGGCGGCCCTGGCCGCCTCCGGCGCCGTGGCGGATTTCGACGCCGCGGGCGGCCGGATTTTCACGCTCAAGCTGGGCGGCGCGGCGCGCCGGCCCAAGCTCTACTTTCGCGACGGCGCGGCGGACGAACCCGGCTTGGCGCTCGACGTCAACGCCCTGAGCGCCGACGGCTCCGTGACCCTAGCCTGGTGGCGGCCCTCCCACGACGGGCTGCTGCTCGCCTACGGAGCCGCGCTGCCCTCCGGGGACGTCGAGCTGCGCGTGCGGGAAACCGGCTCCGGGCTGGATCTGCCCGACCGCATCAGCCGCTGCGCCGAGGCCTCCGTCGCCTGGCTGCCCGACCGGACGGGCTTCTACTACACCCGCGCCTCCCGCCAGCCCGGCGCGCCGCGCAGCGTCCTGCTCCACCGCATAGGCTCGGACCCCTCCCGGGACATCCCGCTCTTCCAGGCGGGCTCCCCGTCAGACCGGCCGGAGGTCCAAGCCTCGCGCGACGGCCGGACCTTGGCCATGACCCTGCGCCGCGAGGATGGACTCTGCAATGTGTTCGTGGCCGACGCGCGCGCCTCCGAAGCCGGGTTGTCGACCGCCGCGGCTTCGGGGCTCGCGCGCTGCCAAGTCCGGATCGACGCCGGGGTCGTCTATCTGCTCACCGACGACAAGGCCCCCCGCGGACGCATACTGGCCCTGCGCCCCGGACGCCGGCGCTGGCGCGAACTCATCGCGCAGGGGCCCTTCGTCCTGACCGATTTCGCGCCGACGCGCGCGGGTCTGCTGGTGGCGTCGCTGGAGCGCGCCGAGGCGCGCCTGCGCCTGCACGACCCCCGCAGCGGCCGGGCGCTGCGGGAAATTCCCCTGCCCGGACCGGGCAGCGTGCGCCTCGGCGTCGAGCCCGGCGCGGAGGACGCGCTCTTCCGGCACGAGTCCTTCGTCCAACCGCCGGCGCTCTTCCGCTACGACCTCAAGACCGCGAGAAGCGCGGCGATCGACTCCGGGGCCGGACCCGAGGCCGGGAATTTTCGCGTGGAACGAGCCGAAATCTCCTTCGCCGACGCGCGCCTGCCGCTGTTCCTGGTTTCCGGGCGCTGGCGCAAGCGCGACGCCGAGGCTCCCACGGTGTTGGCCGCCTGCGGCGGCGAATTCGACGCGACGCCGCGCTATGAACCCGGCCTCGCGGCCTGGGCGTCGGCGGGCGGGCTCTGGGTCGTGCCCGCGCTGCCCGGCGGCGAGGAGTTGGGCGCGGCTTGGCGGCAGGCCGGACGGGGCGAGGGCCAGACGCGCGCCCGCGACGCCTTGCTCGCGGCGGCCCGCTGGCTGGCGGCCGAGGAGCACACCCGGCCCGGCCGCCTGGCCCTGCTGGCCGGCGGGGCGGCCGCTCCCGCCGCGGTCGCGGCGGCGCTGAGCGCCCCGGAGCTGTTCGGAACCCTGGTGCTGCGCTATCCCCGCCTGGACGAGGAGCCGGCCCCTTATCGCGCCGCTCTCTCCGGACGACGCGCCCCTCCGCTGCTGACCTTTTCGGGGCCGTGCCGCGCGAGCCCCGATCCCGGCGACGCGCGCAGATTCACGGCCGCCGAGCGGGCCGCGAAGGCCGATGCCTTGCTGCTCTGGCGGCCCTGCGGCGGGGTTGGGGACGTTGATTTGGACGCGGACCTCGACGCCGAGTCGTTCCTGTTCTGGAAGCTGGGCGCAGAAAAAGCTTTGGAACCAAAATCGGGCCGGCCCGTCGAGAAACCCTCTCCGGCTGAGTATTGAACGGCTACCGATTGTTTCATAAAATCGCGCCATGCCCAGGACCAGACGCCGCCACCTCCGCCCCAACCGCTCTTCAAACGCCAAAGCGCCCGCCCGCGGTGCCGTCGCGACGGCCAAGGCGCCCGGCGACGCGCCTGACGCCGTAGCCGCGCCCGCCGAGGAGTGGGTGCAGACGCCCTGTCCCTATTGCGGAGAGGAGCTCGAGGTCCTGGTGCGAGCCGACGAGGATGGGCAGACCCGCATCGAGGACTGCTCGGTCTGCTGCCGCAGCGTGGCCCTGCACGTCACCTGGGACGAGGGCGAACTGCAGGTCGAGGCGGATCGGGCCTAAGCTACTTCTTAACGATCCCCAGCAACTCGACCTCGAAGGTCAAGGCGGCACCGGGCGGAATCTTGCCGCTGCCGCGGTCCCCGTAGGCGATGTCGGCGGGACAGACTAGCTTGGCCTTGCCGCCGACCTTCATTTTCGGAATGCCTTCCTGCCAGCACTTGATCACCCCGGCGAGCGAGAACTCCAGCGGCTCGCCGCGCTGAACCGAACTGTCGAACACGGTCCCGTCGGCCAGGGTCCCGTGGTAGTGGGCCTTGATCGTGTCCTCCGCCTTGGGGCTGGCGCCGGTGCCGGCCTTGAGCTCCTTGTAGATCAGGCCCGATAGGAATGCCTGCGCGCCCGGCTCCTTGGCGGCCTTGGCCAGGAAACCCCCGGCCTTAACTTTCTCCTGGTCGGATTTCCGCTTGAGCCGCGCTTGCGCAATATCGTTAAGCTTCTGTCCGTAAACCCTGGCATCGACCTTCGGGGTCTGCTTGAGCACGGCGTCCCTGAGGCCAAGCTGGACGTATTTAAGGTCGGCCGCCGACAGGTCGAACACATCGACTTGCTGGGACAGCCACAGACCCAGCGCGTAGAACGTCTTTTGCTCCTCGGTTTGCAGGGATTCGGCGCCGGCCTTGGCGGGCTGGGCGAAAACAGCGACGGGAGCCGTCGCGGCCAGGAATGCGGCTAGCATCAAGCTCATAAATTCACCTCGGAAGCGGGATGGCTACGCTGGGATGATAGCATTCTAAATTCGTCCGCGCCCGCCGCCGCAGGAACGGCTGAATACGTGAAATACGTGAATACGTGAAAGCGGGGCACCGTATTGATTTTTCGCGGTTCTCCTGTTATCCTCCAGCTTATCCTCTGGCCGGAGGTTTTTATGCTCTTGGAAAGGATTCCCGTCCGCGCAACCGGCTGGCTGCTGGCGCTGCTTTTGTGCGTCGCAGC
>JAQUMZ010000370.1 GCA_028717865.1 Elusimicrobiota bacterium
CCGGGCCCGCAGGGCGCGCAGCACCCCGCCCGAGATGACCGACGGCCCGCGGCCCGCGGCCTCCAGTATCTCGAAAATCATGGCCGTGACCGTGGATTTGCCGCTGGTCCCGGTGACGGCGATGGCGCGCATCTCGGCGACGTGCCGGGCCAGGAGCTCGGAGCGATGGATGAGCGGCACGCCCAGGCGCTGGGCGGCGGCCAAGTCCGGGTTGGCGTCCTCGATGGCGGTGGAAAGCACGACCTGCCCGGACCGGGCGGACACCCCCGAGCCGTCCTGGGGGAAGAGCCGCACGCCCGCGGCCTCCAGCGCCGAGCGCAGCGCCGGATTGCCGCCGCGGTCGAAAAGGCGGTCGGAGCCGGTGGCGAGGCCGCGGTCCATGACGTGGATCTGGGCCAGGGCGCTCATGCCGGCTCCGCCCACGCCGACGAAATGGATGGAGCTGCCCTCCCGCATCGCCAGCATGATACAAAATGCCGGCCGCGAACCGCGCAAAGATGTAACATCTTCGCGATGCGCCACGCCTTCCTGCTGCGGCCCGCGCTCTGGAGCGTCGCCGGCCGCGTCTTCGACTCCCGGAACCAGCCCGCCGAGGCCCGCGGCCGGATCCGGATCGTCCACGAACCCCTGGAATGGCGGCTCGACCTGGAGCTGGAGGCCGGGGGACGCTCCTGGCGCGTCCCGCTGCGGCTGGCCCCCTTCGCCGGGGGGACCGCCGCGCGCTGGCGCTGCGAGCCTCCGGCCCCGGGCAGGCTGGAGGGCTCCTTCGAGTTCGCGGGCAAGCGGATATTCTCGCGCTTCGGCTCCGCCCACGGGAGCCTCGGCGGACGGCAGACCCTGACTTGGCGCCGCGACGGCAGCTACGCGGCCGAGGGGGAACTGCTGCGCGGCGGACAGCCCCTGGCCGCTTGGGACCTCGTTCTGCGCCCGCCTATGAACGCTCGACTATCATCGCGCCCCAGGTCAGGCCCCCGCCGAAGGCGACCAGGACGACCTTGTCTCCCTTCTTGATGCGGCCCTCCTGCCAGGCCTCGGCCAGCGCCACGGCCGTGGAGGCCGCGGACATATTGCCGCAGCGGTCGATATTTAGGTAGATCTTGCCGTCGGAAAGCTGCACGCCCATGCGCTTGGCCACGGCCTGGATGATGCGGATGTTGGCCTGGTGGGGGATGACCAGGGCCACGTCGTCGGCGCTGCGCACCCCCAGGACGTTCATGACCTCCATGGCGGCGTTGGACATGGTCTTGACGGCCACCTTGAAAAGCTCGGTCCCGTTCATCTTGATGGTGTGCAGGCGAGCCTCCACGGTCTGGTGGCTGGCCGGCCGCCGCGAGCCGCCCGCCGGCATGTTCACGAGCTCACCCTGGGTGCCGTCCGAGCCCAGGTAGGTCGAGAGGATGCCGCCGGACTCCACCGGCGCGACCACGGCCGCCCCGGCCCCGTCGCCGAAGAGCACGCACGTGGAGCGGTCGGTCCAATCCGTGATGGAGGAGAGCTTCTCGCTGGCCACGACCAGGGCCCGGCGCGCGGCGCCGCTGCGCACGAACTTCTCGGCCACGGAAAGGGCGTAGATGAACCCCGAGCAGGCGGCCGCCACGTCGAAGGCCGGGATGGTCCGGCAGCCCAGCTTGGCCTGCAGCAGGCAGGCGGTCGAGGGGAACATGGTGTCGGGGGTGATGGTGGCGACCACGATAAGGTCTATGTCGGCGGGCGAGAGCTTCGCGTCGGCCAGCGCCTCGCGGGCCGCGGCCAGGGCCATGTCGCTGGAGGCCTCGTCGGCGCGGGCGATATGGCGCTGCTTGATGCCGGAGCGCTCCATGATCCAGGCGTCCGTGGTATCCACCATCTTCTCGAGGTCCTGGTTGGTCAATATTTTCTCGGGCAGGTACTTGCCCAGGCCGATGATCCCGACTCTCATGGGTTGGCTCATGGAGAGATTATAGGATTTAACGGCATTGAACGGGCAGACCTGTCGTTGGCGTTAAGCGAGTTGGGGTGGTCTTTCCCTTTCGTCCCACAATGGCAGAATGGCAGCGGCCCGCAGGCCGTACCCGAGCGCGGCGCGCGCCGTCCAGCGCCGCGCCGCCGGCGCCCCATACGAGGGGGCGCCGGTTCCGTTGGGGTGGCCAGACCGACATCTTCCCCCGACGGCACGGACGGCCCCCGCGGGGGGCCGTCCGGATTCGCGATGCTGCGCATCGCGAATGGCGGAACGGCAGCGGTCCGCGTGCCGTACCCGAGCGCGGCGCGCGTCGTCCAGCGCCGCGCCACCGGCGCCCCATACGAGGGGGCGCCGGTTCCGTTGGGGTGGCCAGACCGGCATCAGCCCCCACCGGCTCGGACGGCCCCCGCGGGGGGCCGTCCGGATTCGCGATGCTGCGCATCGCGAATGGCGGAACGGCAGCGGTCCGCGTGCCGTACCCGAGCGCGGCGCGCGTCGTCCAGCGCCGCGCCACCGGCGCCCCATACGAGGGGGCGCCGGTTCCGTTAGGGTGGCCAGACCGGCATCAGCCCCCACCGGCTCGGACGGCCCCCGCGGGGGGCCGTCCGGATTCGCGATGCTGCGCATCGCGAATGGCAGAACAGCTGCGGCCCGCACGCCGTAACCCAAGCGCGGCGCGCCGTCCAGCGCCGCGCCGCCAGCGCCCCATACGAGGGGGCGCCGGTTCCGTTGGGGTGGCCATATCGTTTTGCTAAACTACCGCCCATGCCCTCGCGCCTGGCTTTAGCCCTCCTGGCCGCGGCCGTCGGCCTGCCCCTGGCTTGGGCCGGCTGGGGCTGGCTCGAACGGCGGCTGATCTTCTTCCCCGACCGCGAGTTCTCCATCATTCCCGCCACCTTCGGCCTGGCCCACGAGGAGGTCTCCCTGACGGCCCGGGACGGGGCGCGTCTGCACGGGTGGTTCCTGCCCGAGGGCTCCGAACCCGCCCCTCTGGCGGGGCGGGGGCTGGTCCTGCTCTATTGCCACGGCAACGCCGGGAACATCAGCTCGCGCATGCACAAGGTCGCCATGCTGCACCGCCTGGGCGCGGGCGTGCTGCTTTTCGACTACCGCGGCTACGGCAAAAGCGAGGGGCGCCCATCCGAGGCCGGCACCTACCGGGACGCCGAGGCCGCCTGGCGCTGGCTGGTCGAGGCCAAGGGCTTCGCCCCGGAACGCGTCGTGCTTTACGGCGAGAGCCTGGGCAACGCCGTGGCCGTGGAAACGGCCCTGAACCATCCCCCGG
>JAQUMZ010000371.1 GCA_028717865.1 Elusimicrobiota bacterium
GGGGGGCGCGTGCGCCTGGAGGAGGCGCGCCTGAAGGCCACGGACCTCGCCCCCTGGGAGATCTGGCTTTCCGAATCGCTGGAGCGCATGGTCTTCGCCGTTCCCCCCCGCGGCCTCAAGGCCTTCCTGGAGGTCTTCGCGGCCGAGGGCTGCGAGACCGCGGTCCTGGGCGAGTTCACCGCTTCCGGCCGCCTGGCGGTCACCCACGACGGCAAGCCGGTCGTGGATCTCTCCATGCAGTTTTTGCACAAGGGCCTGCCCCGCGCCGAGAAGGCCGCGAGCTGGACGCCGCCGGCCAAGGCGCCGGCCCCGGCCTCGCCGCGCCCGCCGGCCGACCTGGCCCAAACCCTGGCCGACTGCCTGGCCCACCTCAACGTCTGCAGCCGGGAGTGGATCATCCGGCAATACGACCACGAGGTGCAGGGCGGCACCGTCATCAAGCCCCTGCACGGCATCCGGCACGACGGGCCGGGCGACGCCTGCGTCATCTGGCCCCACGCGGCCACGGGCGACGGCTCCAATTTCATGGGCTTCGCGGTCGGCCACGGGCTCAATCCGTCCTACGGGCGCCTGGACCCCCACGCCATGGCCCTGGCCTGCGTCGACGAGGCCCTGCGCAACCTGGTCTGCGTGGGGGCGGATGTCTCCCGCGCGGCCCTGCTCGACAATTTCTGCTGGGGCAGCCCCGACGATCCCGCCCAGCTCGGGGCCCTGGTGCGCGCGGCCGAGGGCTGCCGCGACGCCGCCCTGGGCTTCGGCGCGCCCTTCATCTCCGGCAAGGACAGCCTCTACAATCAGACCCGCGACGCGGGCCAAGACCTCGCCGTCCCGGGCACACTGCTCATCTCGGCCCTGGCCCCCGTGGCCGACGTGCGCAAGGCCCTGACCATGGACATCAAGGGCCCGGGCAACTCCCTCTACCTGCTGGGCTGGACCGCCGAGGAATTCGGCGGCTCGCTGCTGCACGCCGTGCAGGGGCGCGCGGGCGGCGCGCCGCCGGCCGTGGACCCCAAGCCGGCGCTGGCCGCCTTCAAGGCCGCCCACGCGGCCGTCGCCAAGGGGCTGGTGCTCTCCGCGCACGACCTCTCCGAGGGCGGGCTGGGCGTGTGCGCCGCGGAGATGTGCTTCACGGGCGAGTTCGGCGCCACCCTGAACCTCGACGCCGTCGCGCGCCGCGGGCACATCTATTCCGACGAGGCCCTGCTCTTCTCGGAAAGCCCCAGCCGCCTGCTGCTGGAGGTCTCGCCCGAGCGCGAGGCGGCCTTCATCAAGGCCATGCGCGGGGCCCCCGCGCGGCGCGTGGGCGTCACCGTGGCCAATCCCGTGCTCAAGGTGACGGGCCTCGACAGCTGCGTCGTGCTGGAGGCCGCGCTGTGCGAGCTCAAGGCGGCCTGGCAGCAGGCCCTGCCCCGGAGGCTGGGCTGATGAAAAAACCCAAGGTCCTCGTCCTGCGCGCCGCGGGCGTCAACTGCGACCTGGAGACGGCCGAGGCCTTCGCCCGGGTGGGCGGCGCCCCCGAGCGCGTCCACATCGGCAGGATCCGGGCCGGCAAGACGCGCCTGCTCGACTACGACATCCTGGTCCTGCCCGGCGGCTTCTCCTACAGCGACGACGCCGGGGCGGGCCGCATCCTGGCCAACCAGATCCGGCTCTACCTCAAGGAACTGCGCAGTTTCGTGCGCCTCAAGCGCCCGGTGCTGGGCATCTGCAACGGCTTCCAGGTCCTGGTCAAGGCGGGCCTGCTGCCCGCCACTCCGGGCGGCGAGCAGACGGCGGGCTTCACGGCCAACGACTCGGGGCGCTTCGAGGCGCGCTGGGTGCACCTGCGCCTCAACACCCAGAGCTCGTGCCTGTTCTTCAAGGGCCTGCCCGAGATGATCGAGCTGCCGGTGGCCCACGGGGAGGGCAAGCTCGTGCTCAAGTCCCCCCGCCAGCTCGAGGAGCTCAAGAAGAACAAGTCCATCGCCATGCAGTACGTCAGCGACGACGGCAAGCTGACGGGCTACCCCGGCAACCCCAACGGCTCCATCTTCAACATCGCGGGCCTCTCCAACCCCGAGGGCAACTGCCTGGGCATGATGCCGCACCCGGAGCGCTACACGACCGCCTTCCACCACCCAAATTGGACGCGGCAGACCTTCGTCAAGGCGGGCGTGGGGCTGGAGATGTTCCGCAACGCCGTGGAGTACTGCCGGGGCTGAGGATGTGCGGCATCTTCGCCGTAGCCGATGCGCCCGAGGCCGCGGGCCTGACGCACCTGGGGCTCTTCGCCCTGCAGCACCGCGGCCAGGAATCCGCGGGCATCGTGACCGCCCATGACGGGACGCTCCAGCCCCTGGTCGGCATGGGCCTGGTCAGCGAGGTCTTCACCCGCAAGGCCCTGCGGGCCCTGCCCGGCCGGCGCGCCATAGGGCACGTCCGCTACTCGACCACCGGGGCCAGCCACGCCCGCAACGCCCAGCCCCTGCTTTTCAAGACCGGGCACGGGCCGCTGGCCATCGCGCACAACGGCAACCTCACCAACGCCGCCATGCTGCGCCGGGAATTGGAGCGCCGCGGGGCCATCTTCCAGTCCGACACCGACACCGAGATCATCGCCCACCTGCTCGCCCGCGAGCCGGGCGGCATCGTCGAGGCCCTGGTCGCCAGCCTGCGCCAGATCGAGGGCTCGGGGTGCCTCCTCATACTGACCCCGGAGCGGCTCATAGCCGCGCGCGACCCGCAAGGCTTCCGCCCGCTGGTGCTGGGAGAGCTCGGCGGCGCCCCGGTCCTGGCCTCGGAGACCTCGGCCCTCAACCTGCTCAAGGCCCGCCTCGTGCGCGAGATCGAGCCCGGGGAGGTGCTGGTCATCGAGCCGGAGGGCATGCGCTCCCTTTCGCCCTTCGCCCCGGCGCAGCTCTCGCGCTGCGTCTTCGAGCAAGTCTACCTGGCGCGGCCGGATTCCAACGTCTTCGGCCGCAACGTCCAGGCCGTGCGCCGCGAGCTGGGCCGCGAGCTGGCCCGGCAGACCCGGGGCCTGCGGGCCGACGTCGTGGTCCCCGTCCCCGACTCGGGGGTCTCCGCGGCCCTGGGCTTCTCGGACGAATCGGGCATACCCTTCGAGATGGCCCTGGTGCGCTCCCACTACGTCAGCCGCACCTTCATCAAGCCCAGCCAGGAGCTGCGCGAGCTGGCGGCGGAGCTCAAGCTCGCCCCCGTGCCCGAGACCCTGGACGGAAAGCGGGCC
>JAQUMZ010000372.1 GCA_028717865.1 Elusimicrobiota bacterium
TCATTTTGACCGGCCGGCCGGCCTTGAGCGCGAGCAGCGCCGCGTGCCCGGCCAGCAGCGAGGGGTAGTCCTCCTTGCCGCCGAAGGCGCCGCCGGTGGCGGCCTGCACGACCCGGACTTCATGGCGGGGGAACATCTTGGCCAGGGCCTTGCGCACGTAGTAGGGGCACTGCAGGGAGCCCTGGGCGCGCAGGGTCCCGTCCTTTTCCACCCAGGCCGCCATGCCCTGGGTTTCCAGGTAGGCCTGCTCTTGGTGGGGCAGGCGGTATTCTCCCTCCACCACGCGATAGGCGGCGGCCAGGCCCGCCTCCACGTCTCCATGCTCGATGAGGTAGCTTTTGAAGACGTTGTCCGTTCCGCGCAGGAGGCGCTTGCGCGCCAGGGAGTCGGCGATGGTCAGGACCGGCTCGTCTTCCTCGTAGCATACGCGTATGTGCTTCAAGGCCGCATAGGCGCGTTCGCGCCTGGGGTGCGCGACCAGCAGGATGGCCTGCATCGGGTGCAGGACCTTGTCCTCGGTGAGCAAGGGCTGGTCGGATTCGATGAAGAGGACGCGGTTCTCGCCCGGGATATCGGCGGCCCGGGCCACGACGAACTCCCCCCAGGGGAAGTCCGGATCGAAGGCGATGGATTTGATCCGGCCGTGGGCTATGGTCGTGCGCAGGGTAGCGCCGTGCAGGCAGCCGGGCAGCTCGAGGTCGTCGACGTAGCGGGCCGCGCCGGCGGCCTTCTCCGGGGCGTCGCTGCGCGGCAGGCTCTGGCCGACTGCCATGGGGCTATTCTAGACGTTCTGCGGCGCGCCCGCCAACCCGGCCGCGTCGTCGCGCCGGGCGTCCAGGAGGTCCGTGAAGTGCCGGAAGGCCATGAGCAGCACGAAGCCCGCCGCGCCGACGGCGGTGAAGACGTACCAGATGTAGTGGGCGTGGGCGTAATAGGCCGCGCGGGCGGCTTCATCGAGCCCCGCGGGGAGCCTCGCCGGATCGGGGCACCAGCGGTCGAGCAGAACCCCGGAGAGTATGAAGCCGAAAAGCCAGCCGAAGGCGGAATTGAGGTGCGCGTAGCCCATGTATAGGCCCGTTTCCCCGGGCGGGGCCTGCTTGGAGGCGAATTCCAGATAGCGGGGCGAGAGGAAGCATTCCGCCAGGCCTTGGAAGAATATCCCGATCGCCATCATGAGAATGATGGTGTTGACCGTGGTGAAACCCAGGCTCACCTCCCTGGTTCCGACCATGGGCGCCAGGGAGATGGTGAAGGCGGAGAGGGGTATGATCAGGAAGGAAACGGCGATGGAACTGATCGGCCGCCAGTCGCGGACCAGCTGGGTGATGGGAATCACCAGGAGTATCACCACGAAGGGGTTGATGTTGGCGATCCAGCCCGGCTTGGTGGCGAGCCCGACCATGCGGAATAGGTACTTGGGCATGGTGGCGTAGAGCTGGCCCTGTATGGCCCAGAAAAAGCCCGTGATGACGATGAGGCAGGCGAAGCGCCAGTTCGACAGCGCCCGCCCCAGGCCCGCGGCCAGCTCGGCCAGGCTCTTGGGCGCGGGCTTGGCCCCGCCGGAGGCTTCCCGCGGCTCGCGGTAGGCCAGGATGGCGAAGATCAGGGCCACTAAAGCCATGGAGGCGGAGTAGAGATTGACGAATTGCAGTTCGCTGCCCGGGCCGCTGGGATCGCCCAAAAGCCCCTTGAGCCAGCCCGTCAGGCCGGAGCCGCCGGGGGCCGCGAAAGCCTGCCGGATGGGGTCCACGACGGATTTTCCCGCGAAGGCCCCGATATTGACCGCCCAATAGAACAGAGAGAAGGCCCGGGCGCGGTTGGTCTCGTCCGAGCATTTGGCCGTGGTGCCAGAGACGACCGGCTTGACGATTCCCGCGCCGCAGACGATCAGCAGCAGCGCCAGTATGGCCGAGTGCTTGGTCGGGCAGGTTCCCAGCACGGTGTAGCCGGCGGCCAGCAGCGAAAAAGCGGCGCAAAGGGACTTCTTGAAGCCCACCCGGTCGGCCAGCGTGCCCATGAAGGTCGGCATGAGGTAGAGCACGAACGCGAAAACCCCGGTCACCACGCCCGTTTCTCGATCCGTGAATCCTATGCGCGTGGTCAGATAGACCGACAGGAAAATGAAGCAGCCGTAGTACGCGGCCCGCTCGAAAAGCTCGATGACGTTCGCGAACCAGAACGTAGCCGGAAACCGCCACGTGTTCATATGGTGCCCCGCTTTCACGTATTCACGTATTTCACGTATTCTACTACATGGGGCGCGGATTATGGCGTACGCCGCCTCCCATGGAAATGGAGAAAGGCAAGTAAAGCAAGGAACGTCCCCAATTACGGCTGCGGCCGCAGAAATGCCTCCTTACGCCGGCCCCCCGCCGTACCAAGGTTCGCGCGCGGTCGTGCGGCGCGCGAACCCGCGCGCGCCCTATTCCTCGTGCGCGCGCCAGGCGATATGCGGATCCGAAGAACTGGGCACAATCTAGCCCAGTTCCCCGAACTTCATACTATCGGCGCGACTGAGGAAAGGTCGCGCCGGCCTCGCGATCCCTGGGGGGATCGCGAGGGGATTTAACGGCTGAAGTCGCGCCGTGGAACCTCGTCTGACCGTCCACTACTGTGTCCGGACACAGTAGTGGACACGAGACCTGACACATTTCGTCGTGAAGGTTCGCGCGCGGTCATCCGGCGCTCATGAAGTCGGGGGTTTGGGGAGAGCCCGGCGTCAGCCCGAGTTGCTGAAGTTACTGAAAGCGTGGCACCAAGAATTAGAGCTTCTGGGAGAGGACGCCTTGCGTCTGGCGACGGCGGAAGGATTTGAGCTTGGCTTTTAGGCGGGGATCGTGCAGGGCCAGGACGGCCACGGCCAGCAGCGCCGCGTTGGCCGCGCCGCCCGCGCCGATGGCGAGGGTCGCGACGGGCACGCCCCGCGGCATCTGGACCGTGGAGAGCAGCGAATCCAGGCCGCCCAGGTGCTTGGAGGGCATGGGCACGCCGAAAACGGGCAGTATGGTCTTGGCCGCGATGACGCCGGCCAGGTGGGCGGCGCCGCCGGCGCCGGCGATGACGACCTTGAGCCCGCGCGCCTCGGCGCGCGCGGCGTAGTCGGCGACTTGGTCGGGGGCGCGGTGCGCGGAGAGGACCCGGCGCTCGTGCGCCACGCCGAACTCGGCCAGGACGTCCGCGGCCGGCTTCATGGACTCCCAAGATCGGAAGAGCACACG
>JAQUMZ010000373.1 GCA_028717865.1 Elusimicrobiota bacterium
CGGCCTCGCGATGCTGCGCATCGCGAGGGGGTTGATTTTACCGGTTCCGCGAGGCACTTCTCCCCGGCCTTGCATCCCGCGGCCAATTGTGCAAAAATCTATTCCCCCCATGGAAAAATTCAATATCTGCGTCGTTGGGGCCGGCTATGTCGGCCTGGTGACCGGGACCTGTCTCGCCGAGCTCGGCCATCGCGTCGTGTGCGTGGACTCCGACCCGCGCAAGCTCAAGGCCCTCAAGGCCCGCAAGATCCCGATTTACGAGCCGGGCCTGGACACCCTCTTCCTGCGCAACATACGGGAGGGGCGCCTGCATTTCGCCGCCTCGGTCGACGAGGGCATGCACCACCAAGGGCGGCGCGCCCAGGTGGTATTCATCGCCGTGGGCACCCCGCCCCGGGCCGACGGCTCGGCGGATCTGTCCGCGGTGGAGGCCGTGGCCGAGGCGGTGGCCCGGAACATGCGCGATTACACCGTCCTGGTCGACAAGTCCACCGTGCCCGTGGAGACGGGCGAATGGGTCTCCAAGACCGTGGCGCGCCACAACAAGAAGGGCGTGGCCTACGACGTGGTGTCGAACCCGGAGTTCCTGGCCGAGGGCACCGCGATGAACGATTTTCTGAAGCCCGACCGCGTGGTCCTCGGCGTGACTTCCCCGCGCGCGGAAGCCGTGATGCGCAAGGTCTACGCGGGCATCAAGGCCCCCGTCCTGGTGACCGACGTCAAGAGCGCCGAGCTCATCAAGCACGCCTCGAACTCGTTCTTGGCGACCAAGATCTCCTACATCAACGCGGTCGCCGCGGTCTGCGAGAAGGTCGGCGCCGACGTGACGCTCGTGGCCAAGGGCATGGGCCTCGACCGGCGCATAGGCGACAAGTTCCTGCGGCCCGGGCTGGGGTTCGGCGGCTTCTGCTTTCCCAAGGACCTGGAGGCCTTCTACTGGATCAGCAAGCAGAAGGGCTTCGACTTCCGGCTGCTCAAGGAGGTCAAGGACGTCAACGACTTCGCCAAGACCTGGGTCCTGCGCAAGGTCGAGGAGAACCTCTGGAACCTGGAGGGCAAGACCGTGGCCCTGCTGGGCCTGGCCTTCAAGCCCAATACCGACGACATGCGCTTCGCGCCGAGCGTGGACATCGCCCGCATGCTCAAGGACCGGGGCGTGCGCCTGCGCGGCTGCGACCCGGTGGCCGCGGCCAACGCCAAGGCCCTGCCGGCCTTCAAGGGCATGGTCTTCTGCCGCGATCCCTACGAATGCGTCAAGGGCGCCGACGCCATGGCCGTGCTCACCGAGTGGGAACCGTTCCGGACCTTGGATATGAAGCGCGTGCGCCGGCTGCTGCGCGTGCCCCTCGTCCTCGACGGCCGCAACCTCTACGACC
Source organism: Elusimicrobiota bacterium (assembly GCA_028717865.1). Taxonomy (GTDB): domain Bacteria; phylum Elusimicrobiota; class Elusimicrobia; order UBA1565; family UBA9628; genus UBA9628. Next base: position 1,377 of record JAQUMZ010000373.1, read on the forward strand.
CGGCCGCCATGCGCGCGGCGGGCTTCACCTACTGCAGCGTGGGCCGGCCCTGATGCGCCTGCTCATCACGGGCGGGGCGGGCTTCCTGGGCAGCCACCTGGCCGAGCACTTCCTGGCCGAGGGGCACAAGGTCATCGTCATCGACAACCTGCTGACCGGCAGCCTGGCCAACATCTCGCACCTCTTCGCCAACCCGGACTTCAACTTCATCAAGGCCGACGTGACCAACTTCATCCACGTCCCGGGCAAGCTCGACGCGGTCCTGCACTTCGCCAGCCCCGCCAGTCCCATCGACTACGCGCACTTCCCCATCCCCACGCTCAAGGTCGGCGCCCTGGGCACGCACAAGGCCCTGGGCCTGGCCAAGGACAAGGGCGCCGTCTTCATGCTGGCCTCCACCTCGGAGGTCTACGGCGATCCCCGGGTCAATCCCCAGCCCGAGACGTACTGGGGCAACGTCAACCCCATCGGGCCGCGCGGGGTCTACGACGAGGCCAAGCGCTTCGCCGAGGCCATGACCATGGCCTACCACCGCTGCCACGGCGTGCCGGTGCGCATCGTGCGCATCTTCAACACCTACGGCCCGCGCATGCGCAAAAACGACGGCCGGGCCGTGCCCAACTTCATCACCCAGGCGCTCAAGGGCCGGCCCCTGACCATCTACGGGCGCGGCCGCCAGACGCGCAGCCTCTGCTACGTCTCCGACCTGGTGCGCGGCATCGCCCTGCTGCTGAAGTCGAGCATAAACGCCCCCGTAAACATCGGGAACCCGCACGAGCTAACCATCCGCAGGATCGCCGAGGCCATCATCCGGCTCTGCGGCTCGCGCTCGCGCCTCGCCTTCAAGCCCTTGCCCGTCGACGACCCGAAGGTGCGCCGTCCCGACATCGCCCTGGCCCGGGCCAAGCTCGGCTGGAAGCCCGAGGTCTCCCTGGAAGAAGGCCTGCGGCGCACCATCGACTACTTCCGCGCGGGCGCCTAGGCGCCGTGCTGCTCTCGGTCGTAATCCCCTGCCGCGACGAGGCCGGCAGCGTGGCGCGCTTCGCCTCCGAGCTCTTCCCGGAGCTGGGCGCCCTCGGCGTGCCCTGGGAGGTCGTCGCGGTCGACGACGGCTCCGCGGACGGCACCGGCGCGGCCCTGCGCCGGCTCGCCGAGGGGCGGCCCAACCTCAAAGTATTGGCCCACGACCGCGGCCGGGGCCTGGGCGCGGCCCTGCGCACGGGCTTTGCCGGCGCCGCGGGAGATTGGATCGCCACACTCGACGCCGACCTGACCTTCCGGCCCCGCCAGCTCGCCGACCTGCTGGAAGCCCAACGAAAGACCGGCGCCGACCTGGTGGCCGGCTCCCCGTTCCTGGGCGGGGGCCTGTCCGGGGTCCCCTGGCGGCGCGGCCTGCCCAGCCGGCTGGTCAACGCCGCCTACCGCCTGCTCTGCGGCCCGACCCTGACCGCCTACACCCCGATCCTGCGCCTGTACCGGACCGAAGCCCTGCATGGCATGCGCCTACGCGCCGAGGGCTTCGAGATCAACGCCGAGATCGCGGCTGGGTTTCTAGCGGCGGGGCTCAAGGTGGCCGAGGTCCCGGCGCAGCTTGCCACGCGCCGGGAGGGCCGCTCCAAGCTCGCGGCCGCGCGCGAGCTGCGCCGCCACGCGGCCCTCATGCTGCGCATCCTGCTCGGGCGGCTGCCATGACCGCCGCGGCCGAGTTCGACGCCCTGGTCGAGCGGGCCCTGGAGGAGATCCCGGCCGAGTTCCGCGCCCTGATCGTCAACGTGGAGATATCCGTGCGCGACCGCCCCGGCCGGGAGGCCGGCCGCTGGAAG
>JAQUMZ010000374.1 GCA_028717865.1 Elusimicrobiota bacterium
GATTCGCAGCCCGCTCGAGGCCGGGACGCGCCGCAAGGCGGGTTCCGCGTTTATGAACGCGGATAATTTTTGTCATTGCGGACGCCGGAATCGTGGTATAATATCAAGGAGAGGAATTGATTCCTCTTGCCACGGAAGTACGTGAGCAGACGCAGTCAATAAAAGAGGTAAGCATTAGAATGGCGACAGGCAAAGTGAAGTGGTTCAACGACCAGAAGGGATTCGGGTTCATCACCCCGGATGACGGTACCAAAGATCTTTTCGTCCATCACTCCTGCATTGCGGGTGAGGGGTTCAAGACTTTGGCCGAGAATCAGGCCGTGGAGTTCGAAGTCCAGCAGTCCGAGAAGGGACCCCGGGCCGCGAACGTCAGGAAGCTCTGACCCGCAGCAGAAGTAAAACCGGCCCCGCCGCCCTGCGGCGGGGCCGGTTCTTTTCCCCTCCGCCGCCATTAGCGCGGCTAATAATGCTTGCCCGGTCCCATTTTTAGTAACATATCTCGTCTGCGCGCGGACGGCTTGCGTCCGCGCCCCATGCCGAGGGAGGATGACATGCCGACCATCAAGGTGGACGAGACGCGCTGCAAGGGCTGCGAGCTTTGCGCGGCCGCCTGCGCGCGCAAATGCATCACGATGTCCACGACGTTCAGCGCCACCGGCTACTATCCGGCCGTATGTTGCGCGCCGGATCGCTGCACCGGCTGCGGCTTGTGCTATCAAGTCTGTCCGGATCTCGCCATAACCGTATTCAAGGAAGAGAAGAAGTAGCGACGCCGTCCCAGGAGGCCATAATGGGCGAAAAGCTTCTCATGAAGGGCAACGACGCGCTCGCCGAAGGGGCGGTGCGCGCCGGCTGCCGGTTCTTCGCGGGTTACCCGATCACCCCGCAGAACGAAGTCCCCGAGTACATGTCCTGGAGGCTGCCCCAGGCGGGCGGCGCCTTCGTCCAGGCCGAGTCGGAAGTGGCGGCCATCAACATGCTCTACGGCGCGGCGGCCACGGGCACGCGCAGCATGACCTCATCCTCGTCCCCGGGCATCAGCCTCAAGCAGGAAGGCATTTCCTACTGCGCCGGCGCCGATCTGCCCATCTTCTTCGCCAACGTGGTGCGCGGCGGCCCCGGCCTGGGCAACATCGCCGGCGCCCAAGGCGACTACCACCAATCCGTCCGCGGCGGCGGCCATGGGGACTACCGGACCTTCGTCATGGCTCCGAACAGCGTCGAGGAGATGGGCAATTTCCCCCGGCGCTGCTACGAGGTGGCCGAGAGGTACCGCGTCCCGGCCATGATCCTGAGCGACGGCGTGCTCGGGCAGATGATGGAGCCCCTCGAGTTCAAGTTCCCCGAGGTCGACCCCAAGACCCTCAAGGCCCCGGACTGGGCCCTCGGCGAATGCCGCGGCCGCAAGAACCGCCTCGTCGGCTCCTACGACCTCAACGAGGGCAGACTCGAGATCCTGACCGTCAACCGCGCCCAGCGCTACCGGGAGATCGAGGAGAAGGAGGTCGTCTTCGAGTCGCGGCAATGCGAGGACGCCGAGCTGGTGCTCGTGGCCTACGGCGTCGCGGCCCGCGCGGCCGCCGCCGCGCTCAAGCTGGCCCGCGCCGAGGGCATCAAGGCGGGCCTGCTGCGCCCCATCACTCTCTGGCCGTTCCCGAAGCGCCAGCTCCTGGAGTTGGCGGGCCGGGTCAAGGGCTTCCTGGTGGTGGAGATGAGCCTCGGCCAGATGGTGGAAGACGTCCGGCTGGCGACCGAGTTCCGCGCGCCCGTCCACCTGCACGCGCGCCCCTCGGGGGTGACGCCCACGGGCGAGGAGATACTGCAGAAGATCAAGGACGTCATGAAGGCCGGAAAGGGAGAGCGCGCATGCTGCAAGTGACCAAAAGGCCGGAAAGCCTCTTAGACGTCAAGATGCACTACTGCCCGGGCTGCGGCCACGGCGTGGCGCACCGCCTGGTGGCCGAGGCCATGGACGAGCTGGGCATCCGGGAGCGGACCGTCGGCGTGGCCCCGGTCGGCTGCGCGGTCTTCGCCGACCACTACTTCAACTGCGACATGATCCAGGGCCCGCACGGCCGCGGACCGGCCATCGCCACGGGCATCAAGCGCTCCCGGCCCGGCTGCGTCGTGTTCTCCTACCAGGGAGACGGCGACCTGGCCTCCATCGGCATGGCCGAGACGATCCACTCCGCGGCGCGCTCCGAGAACATCACGATCATCTTCATCAACAACGCGATCTACGGGATGACCGGCGGCCAGATGGCGCCCACGACCTTGGTCGGCCAGAAGGCCACCACCTGCCCGACGGGCCGCGATCCCCGGGTCAACGGCTACCCCATCCGCGTCTGCGAGCTGCTCGCGCAGATCGAGGGCGCCAAGTACCTCGAACGGACCTCCGTCCACACCGCGGCCAACGTGCTCAAGGCCAAGAAGGCCGTCAAGAAGGCCTTCCAATGCCAGCTGGAGGGCCGGGGCTTCTCCCTCGTGGAGATCGTCTCCACCTGCCCGACCAACATGGGCCTCAGCCCCCTGGACGCCTGCAAGTTCGTCCAGGAGAAGATGCTGCCCCAGTATCCGCTGGGGGTGTTCAAGGACATAGAAGGAGGCAAGCACGATGCATCAAGGAATTAGGATCTCCGGCTTCGGCGGTCAAGGCATCATATCCTCGGGCATCCTGCTGGCCTACGCCGGCATGCTCGACGGCAAGCACGTGAGCTTCTTCCCCTCCTACGGGGCGGAGATGCGCGGCGGCACGGCCAACTGCTCCGTGGTCATCTCCTCCGACGAGGTCACCACCCCGGTGGTCTCCCAGCCGGACACGGTCATCGTGATGAACGAGCCTTCCCTGGCCAAATTCGAGCCGCTGGTCAAGCCCGGCGGGCTCATGATCATCAACAGCTCCCTGGTCAAATCCCGGCCCAAGCGCGCGGACATCAAGGTCGTCCTGGTCCCCTGCAACAAGATCGCCGACGAGCTCAAGGCCCCGAGGATCGCCAACATGGCCGCCTTGGGCGCCTTCTGCAAGCGGACCGGGGCCTTGTCCATAGACGCGGTGGCCAAGGCCATGCCCAAGGTCTTCAAGCGGGCTAAGCCCGAGATGCTCAAGCTCAACGTCCAAGCCCTGGAAAAAGGCGCCGCGCAGAACTGAACCGCGCCGCCCGTCCGAAAGGCCCCCGCGTCGGGGGGCCTTTCGTAT
>JAQUMZ010000375.1 GCA_028717865.1 Elusimicrobiota bacterium
CCGCTGTCGCTTTACATGGACTACACGCCCCGGCGTCTGATCAACCTGGCCCGCGCGGGTTTCAAGGACGAGGTCCTGGGCTCCTTCACCATCTGGCTGTGCGCCAGCTGCTACGCCTGCCGCTGCGACTGCCCCAAGAAAATCCAGGTCACCGACATCATGTACGCCCTCAAGCGCCGGGCCATCCAGGACGGCGTCTACCCGCGGCGCTTTCCGATTCCGGTGCTGGCCCGGGAGTTCGGGCGCATGATCTTCACCTGGGGCCGGGTCAACGAGACCCTGCTCGTGATCGATCTCTTCCTGCGCACCAATTGGCTGAAGTTCCTGAGCATGACCGGCCTGGGCATCAACCTCATGCGCACCGGCCGCATGTCCTTCATGCCCGAGTCCATCAAGCGCCGGGCGGAACTGCGCAAGGTTCTGGATGCGCTCGACGCCGACAATCGGAAGGAGGCCGCGCGACAATGAAATATCTATATTTCCCCGGCTGCTCGCTCAAGGGCACCGGCAAGGCCTATGAAGAGTCGCTGCTCGCCGTTTTCCGCGCCTTGGGCGTGGAACTGCGCGAGATCGAGGACTGGAACTGCTGCGGCGCCACGGCTTATATGTCGGTGGACGAGACCAAGTCCTACGCCCTGGCGGGACGCAATCTCGCCATCGCCGAACGCGAGGGCCTCGACGTGATCGCGCCCTGCAGCGCCTGCTACCTGGTGCTCAACAAGACCCAGAAGAGCCTGCAGGAGCATCCCGATATCCGCGCCCGGGTGGTGCGCGCCTTGAAGGCCGGCGGCTTGGACTACAAGGGCACCGTGCGCGTGCGCCATCCCCTCGACGTCCTGATCAACGATCTCGGCTTGGAGACGCTATCCAAGCGGATCAGCGCGCCGCTGCGGGGGCTTAAATTCGCCCCCTATTACGGCTGCCAGATGGTGCGGCCCTTCGCGACCTTCGACGACGAGCACGACCCGGTGACCATGGACAAGATCATCCGGGCCGCCGGGGCCGACACCGTGCCCTATCCGCTCAAGACGCGCTGCTGTGGCGGCAGCCTGACCGGGACCCTGCCGGAGGTCGGCCTGCGCCTCTCCTATATTATCGTCAAGGAAGCCAAGAAGCGGGGCGCCCAGGCCGTCGTCACGGCTTGCCCGCTCTGCCAGTTCAACCTCGACGGTTATCAGGACCAGATGGCCCGCCGCTACGAGCGCGTGGACGTCCCGATCCTGTATTTCACCCAGATACTCGGCTTGGCCATGGGCCTGCCGGCCGCGGAGCTGGGGATCAAGCGGGGCATCGTCCCCGCGCAAGCCGTTCTGGCGGGGAGGTAAGCCATGGCCGACCATATCTCGGGAAACGGGAACAAGGGCGCGGCTCCGCGGATCGGCTTCTACATCTGCCACTGCGGCACCAACATCGCGGGCACCATAGACGTGGCCGCGGTGCGCGGCTACGTCGCCGGGCTGCCCGGCGTGGCGGTGGCGCGCGACTACAAGTACATGTGCTCCGATCCGGGCCAGGAGATGATCGCCCAGGACATCCGCGAGCAAAAGCTCGACCGCCTGGTCGTGGCCGCGTGCTCGCCCAACCTGCACGAGGAGACCTTCCGCAAGGCTGCGGTCAAGGGGGGCTTGAACCCTTTCTACTTCCAGATGGTCAATATCCGCGAGCACGCCTCCTGGGTGCACGAGGACAAGAAGGCCGCCACCGAGAAGGCCAAGGACTTGGCCCGGGCCGCGGTCTACCGGGTGCGTTTCCACCGGCCGCTGGAGAAGAAGAAGGTCCCCGTGGACCCCAACGTCCTGGTGGTGGGGGGCGGCATCGCCGGCATACACGCGGCGCTGACTTTGGCCAACGCGGGCAAGAAGGTGACCCTCGTCGAGCGCGAGGCCACCATCGGCGGCCACATGGCCGCCTTCGACAAGACCTTCCCGACCCTGGACTGCGCGGCCTGCATCCTGACGCCCAAGATGTCCGCGGTCAAGTCCCATCCCAACATCACGCTCTGGACCTACTCCGAGGTGGCCAAGGTCGAGGGTTACGTGGGCAACTATAAGGTCACGGTCAAGCGCAAGCCGCGCTACGTCAAGGAAGACCTGTGCGTGGGCTGCATGGAGTGCATCGACGCCTGCGTCTTCAAGGAAGCGAAGTTCCCGGACAAGTTCAACCAGGGGCTGGGCAAGCGCAAGCCGGTCTACATCGACTTTCCGCAGGCCACGCCCAAGGTCGTGCTCATCGACCCCGAGACCTGCATCGGTATCAAGACCGGCAAGTGCAAGAAGACCTGTGCCGCGGCTTGCGACCGCAACGCCATCGACTTCTCCCAAAAGGAGGAGCTCAAGGAGCTCCAGGTCGGAGCCATCGTCGTGGCCACGGGCTTCCAGACCTACGACGCCAAGAAGGACCCCCACTACGGCTACGGCCGCTATCCCGGGGTCTTCACGGCCCTGGAGGTCGAGCGCTTGGTCAACGCCTCGGGGCCGACCACGGGCGAGGTGGTCCTGCGCGACGGCCGCCGTCCCAAGGCGGTGGGCATCATCCACTGCGTGGGCTCGCGCGACGAGAAGACCCACAAGTGGTGCTCGCGGGTGTGCTGCATGTACTCGCTCAAGCTCGCGCATCTGATCAAGGAGCACTCGGGCGCCGAGGTCTACAACTTTTACATCGACATGCGCGCCCCGGGCAAGGGCTACGAGGAGTTCTACGACAAGCTCTTGAGCGAGGGCGTGCACTTCATCCGCGGGCGGGTATCCGAGGTCTCGGACTGGGCCATGGCCCCCGAGGAGGAAGGCAAGCTGGTCCTGCGGGTGGAGGACACCCTGGCCGGATTCGTGCGGAGGGTGCCGGTGGATATGGTCGTGCTGGCCACGGGCTTGGAGCCTAAAAGCGACGCCGGCGAGGTGCGTCGGATATTCAACATCGGCTGCGGCCAGGAGGGCTTCTTCCAGGAACGCCATCCCAAGCTGGCCCCGGTCAATACCTTCACCGACGGCGTCTTCATCGCGGGCGCCGCCCAGGGCCCGCGCGACATACCGGACACGGTGGCCCAGGCCGGCGCGGCGGCCGCCGAGGCCTTGGCTCTCGTCGACGCGGGCCACGTCGAGCTGGAGCCCAACACCTCGCACGTGATCGAGGAGGAATGCAGCGGCTGCAAGTCCTGCGTTCCGTTGTGCCCCTATTCGGCGATCACCTTCG
>JAQUMZ010000376.1 GCA_028717865.1 Elusimicrobiota bacterium
GCAGGCCGGATTCTCCCGCGCTCCCTGAAGCCGGGCGCGCTGTTGGCAAGCCCGCGGGCCATATGCTATTTTCGCTTCATGACCAGCGCCACCACCATCCGCAGGACTCCGCTTTACGAGACGCACAAGAAATACGGGGGCCGGCTCGTGGATTTCCACGGCTGGGAGCTTCCGGTCCAGTACGAGGGCATTCTCAAGGAACACCAGGCCGTGCGCCAGGCGATCGGGCTCTTCGACGTCTCGCACATGGGCCAGCTCTGGGTGCGGGGCGCGCAGGCCCTGGACTTCCTCCAGAAGACCAACACCAACGACATCTCCCGCATCGGGCCGGGCCAGGCGATCTACTCCCACCTGCCCAACGAGCGGGGGGGGATCGTCGACGACCTGATCATCTCCTGCTTCGCCAAGGACCGCTATTTCCTGGTCGTCAACGCGGCCACCTGCGACAACGACTATTCCTGGCTCAAGACCCAGGCCGCCGGTTTCGACGTCCAGCTCGAGAACAAAAGCGACTGCTACGGCATGATCGCGGTGCAGGGGCCCAAGGCCCTGGCCCTGGTCGGCCGCCGCTGGCCCGCCGTGCCCAAGCTGCCGCGCTTCGGCGCCGTCGAGCTCGACGTCCTGGGAGCGCCCTCCATCGTCACGCGCACGGGCTACACCGGCGAGGAGGGCTGCGAGTTCATCATCCCCGCGGCCCTGACCGCGCGGCTCTGGGAGCAGCTCATGGCCGACGGCCAGGCTTTCGGCGTCAAGCCTTGCGGCCTGGGCTGCCGCGACACCCTGCGTTTGGAGGCCGGCTACCTGCTCTACGGCTCGGACCTGGACATGGAGCATTCCAGCTACGAGGCGGGCTACGGCTGGGTGGTCAAGCTCGGCAAGGGCGATTTCATCGGCCGGGCGCATTTCGCCCGGCAGAAGGCCGAGGGCGTTCGGCGTCGCTTGACGGGCCTGCGGCTCCTGGAGCGCGGCGTGCCGCGGCCGGGCTGCCGCGTCCTGGTCGAGGGCCAGCCCGCCGGGACCCTCACCAGCGCCACCTTCTCGCCCACCCTCGGGGCGGGCATAGGGATGGGCTATCTGGACCGCGTGGACCTCAAGCCGGGGGCGCGGGCCGCCGTGGAGATCCACGGCCGGCCGGTGCCGGCCGAGGTCGCGCGCATGCCGTTCTATCTCTCCAAGGAGCTTCAACATGGCAAAGCCTGAGAACTGCCGCTTCACCAAGACCCATGAGTGGATATGCATGGAGGGCGGCGCGGCCGTAGTCGGCGTCAGCGACCATGCCCAGAAGGAGATCACCGACATAGTTTTCGTCGAGCCGCCCAAGCCGGGGCGCAAGGTCGCGGCCGCCGAGGCCTGCTGCGTCGTCGAGTCGGTCAAGGCCGCCTTCGACATCTACGCCCCGGTCGCGGGCGAGGTGACCGAGGCCAACGCGGCGGTGGCCAAGGACCCGGCCCTGGTCAACCGGGCTCCCCACGAGGCGGGCTGGCTCTTCAAGATGAAGCCGGTCAACTCGGCCGAGATCAACAAGCTCATGGATTGGAAGGCCTACGAGGCATTCTTGCAGACGGCCGAAGCCCATGCCGGCCACTGAGGCGGCCGAGGCCGTGGAGCTGCCCGCGGCGGAATCTTTCTCGGAGCGGCATCTCGGGCCGCGTCCGGAGGAGATCGCCGAGATGCTGCGCTTCCTGGGCCTGGACTCGCTGAGCGCCCTGAGCGACCAGGCGGTGCCTTCCGACATCCGGCTCAAGCGGCCCCTGCACCTGCCCGCGGCGCTGTCCGAGCCCGAGGCCCTGGTCGAGCTCAAGGCCATGGCCTCGCGCAACCAGCTCTGGCGCTCCTGCCTGGGGCTGGGCTATCAGGAGGCGGTCACCCCGCCGGTGCTCCAGCGCAACATACTGGAGAACCCCGGCTGGTACACCGCCTACACGCCCTATCAAGCCGAGATTTCCCAAGGCCGCCTGGAGGCGCTGCTCGCCTTCCAGACCATGGTCTGCGACCTGACCGGCATGGAGGTGGCCAACGCCTCCATGCTCGACGAGGCCACCGCGGCCGTGGAGGCCATGAACATGTGCCGCTCGCTCTGCGCCGACGCGCAGGCGGGCGCCTTCTTCGTGTCGCAGTCGGCTCATCCCCAGACCGTGGCCGCGCTGGGCACCCGGGCCCAGGCGCACGGCTGGAAGCTCGTGGTCGGCGACCACGAGCGGTTCGACTTCTCCGATAAAGTCTTCGGGGCTCTAGTGCAGTATCCGGACACCGAGGGCCGCGTTTTTGATTATTCCTCGTTCTGCGAGCGCGCCCACCGCGCCGGCGCCGTCGTGGCGATAGCCGCGGATCTGATGAGCCTGGTCCTGCTCAAGACCCCCGGCGAGTTCGGGGCCGACATCGCCCTGGGCTCGGCCCAGCGCTTCGGCCTGCCCCTGGGTTTCGGCGGTCCGCACGCCGCCTACCTGGCCTGCCGCGACGCCTGCAAGCGGCAACTGCCCGGCCGCATCGTGGGAGTTTCCAAGGATTCCAGCGGGGCCCCGGCCCTGCGCCTGGCCCTGCAGACCCGCGAGCAGCACATCCGCCGCGAGAAGGCCACCAGCAACATCTGCACGGCCCAGGTGCTTCCGGCCGTGGTCTGCGCGCTCTACGCCGCCTATCATGGCCCCGAGGGCCTCAAGCGCGTCGCCCTGCGCCTGCGCGGCCTGGCCGCTTTGCTGGCCGAGGGAGCCCGGCGGCTGGGCTGGCGCCCCGGCGAGGCGCCCTGCTTCGACACCGTGCGCCTGTCCGCCACGCCGCCACGGGTTAAGCTCGCGTTGTCTTGCGCGCGCGAAAGGTGCATCAACCTGCGCCAGATCGGGGAGGACGTCCTGCTCGTCGCGCTCGGCGAGACCGCGCAGGAGGGTGACGTCGAGGAGCTTCTGGAGTGCCTCAACGGCGGCCGCAAGACCGGCTTCTCCCTGAGCGAGCTCTCCGTCCGGGCGGAATTGCCGGCGGAACTGCGCCGCGGCGGAAAGTTCCTGGAGCATCCGGTCTTCAACCGCTACCATAGCGAGCACGAGATGCTGCGCTATATCAAGCGCCTGGAGGCCAAGGACCTGTCGCTGACCACCTCGATGATCCCGCTGGGCTCCTGCACGATGAAGCTCAACGCGGCTTCCGAGATGCTGGCTCTCACCTGGCCGGAGTTCGGCCGGCTGCACCC
>JAQUMZ010000377.1 GCA_028717865.1 Elusimicrobiota bacterium
GCCGCCCAGATGGGGGTTGGCGCGCAAGACCTCGGAGAACATGTATTTTACAAGCGTGCTCTTGCCCTCTCCCGTATCGCCGATGAGCAGCGGGAAGAACTTATCTTTGTAGTCCAGCGAATAAAGGGTCGTCAGGTCGTCGAGGCGCTCCCTGACCGCGGGCGTGAGAATGAAGTCCATGCGCTCGCCGTTGTCCTCGGTCTCCTGCGTCTCCAGCAATACCGGCTCCTCGTTGACGAATTCCACGGCATCGGCGGGCGCCGGCCGGTCCTGGTCCGGGTAGGAGGGCGTCTCCGCGCGGCCCGGGATATGCTCGGGAACGGCCAGCTTGTCGAGCACCTCCAGGCTCTCCTTGAGCGTCTCGTCGAAAATGCCGCGCAGGTCCCGATTCTCGTAAGGCTCCAGAGGCAGGCCGTTTCTGAGCATGACCCTAGCCCCGAGCTCCACCGCGCCCATCTTCTTCTTGCCGTCGTCCGCGAACGTAGTAGCCAAGGGCCAACCATTCTTCAACTTCATCTTGAGCACGTATTTGCCCCAGTTGACGATGTCCTGTATGGTGAGGAGATTGGGAGCCATGAACACGCCCTTCTCCTTCAACTGCGCGTAGAAATGCACCATCCAGCGGGCCAGCGGGCCCAGTTGGGCCAGTTGCTCCTTGTAGCGGGCGAAATCCTCGGGGCTTTTGAAATCTCCGGCCGCGCTCTCGGTCAATTCCTTGGCCCAGTCGGGGACTTTTTTGTAGGTGGCCGGATCGGCGTAGTCGACGGGCGGTTCGGCCGCGGAGCCGGGTCCGTTAGCCCCGGTCCCGGGCGTCTGCATCGCGTTGACCAATTTCACGGAGTCGGCGGGAACGGACCGGCTCTTTTTGCCGGAGGCCCCCTCAAAGCGGCCGGGAACGGACGCCGCGGCCGCGGGATCGGGTCCGTGAGCCCCGGTCCACGGCGTCTGCATAGCGTTGGCCAATTCTTCGGAACTGGGAGGAACGGACGGCTTATCCAACTCCTCCAGGCTCTTCTCGAGCATCTCGTCGAAAATGAGGCGCAAGTCCCGTCCTTCGTAAAGATCGAGAGGCAGGGAGTTCCTGAATATGATCCGCGCGCCGCGCTCCACCGCGGCCCGCAAGGGCCAGCCCCTCTTGCCCTCGAATTTGCGCACCCACTTGTCCCAGTTGACGATGTCCTGCACGGTGACCGGGTTCTCGGACGTGAAAACCCTTTTTGCCTTGAGCTGCATGAAGAAACGCAGCATCCAGCGGGCCAGCGGATCTTCCCGGGCCAGCTGTTCCAACTGGGCCAGCTGTTCCCGGGAGCGCGCCAATTCCTCTGTGATCTTGAGGTTGCCGGAGGCGGTATCGGCCGGTTCCTTGACGGGCGGCTCGGCCGCGGGCGTCGGGGGCGCTGCGAAACGCGCGAAAGAGGCGCCCAGAAGGCGGCCGATCCTTCCCGAAAAAGCGCGCGCCAGGAAGGCGCGCAGGCGGCTTTGCGTATGCAAATAGAACTCAAGGATGGAGCGCAGGCCGTTGGCGTCGCCGGTAAAAGCCAGGACTCCTTGGTCGGCTTTCAGGTCCATGAGCAGGGCGTGGACCTTCGCGAAAACCCGGCTCCCCGCCAGGCCCAGGCCCGCGCTCGCCGCGGCCCAGGCGTACGTCCAGGCGTGCGCCGCCGCAGTAGCCAGGCCGGAGGTCAAAAGGTCGAGCCCGGCTCCTCCCAGGACTATCGCTCCGAGCGCGATCGCGACGACTTTCACGAAGTAAGGAAAGTTTGACAAACTGGACCGGAAATCGGCCACATGCTGGAGCTCGTGCGCCAGGATGGCGCGTCGATAAGGGCTGTACAACACGCCCTCGCTCAAGGCCAGCAACACCTTGCGCCCACCAGGCATCGAACCCGTCAGCGCGTTGGGCACGGGCGCCAGGTACAGCTCCGGAATATCGACGCCGGCCAGCCGAGCCAGCTCGGCCACCTCGGCGAAAAGCTCGGGTTGCGCCTCTCGGGTCAGCGCCGCGCCGCCCAGGCCGCGTATTTGGCGGCGCCAATCCCCCAGCACCGTATCCTCCACGTAAGGACGCCCCAATCGATAGGCCAGGCCCACGGCCAGCGGCGCGGCCAGGCCGGCCGCCAGCGGCAGCCCCGCGGCCGAGAACAGCGCGCCCAGGCCCAGGGTCGCGGCGGCGTTGAGCCCCGCGATGATCATGGAATAGGCCTTGAGCCCCGTGCGCCCGGCGGCGCGCACGGAGTCGGAGGCCGAAGGCGGCGAAGCCGGGGCGGCCGAAGCCGTCCGTTCCGGAGCCATGAGATCGGCGCCATTCCCGGAACGCCCGGAAACCGCGGCGACCGGACCGGCTCCGTCCGCCAGGCCGGCGCCGTTGTCGTAGAACTTGTTCAACGCGCCCCGCAAGCCCGTGACTTGACCTGTTCGAGCCTTGGCGGCGGCCTGCTCTTGCAGGCCGGCCGCGAGGTTTGAAACGGCCTGGGCCGCCTCGCCCGCGACTTGCGGCGCCGCGAGTTGCGCGGGCAGCGGCGCGGCCTGGGCCGCCGGCAGGGACGCGGACAAGGCCGCGGGCGCCGGGGAGATCAAAACGGAAGTCTGCGCGGCCTCCAAAACGCCTTCGGGAGCCGAGAAACCGGTCCGCAGGCCGGGCGCGGCCGGTCCCGCCGCGGGCGAAATGACCGCGGGCAGCGCGCCCAGCCGCGCCGCGCCCACCGACGCATGTCCCGCGGAGCCTGCCGTCGCCGCGGCCGTCTTGGCCGTCGCGGCCAAGGCCGCGTAGCAAGGCAAGCCCGGAGAGACGGCGACCAGCGCGGCGGACAAGAGGATGGCGAGGACCCTGCGGGGGGAATCGGAAATACTACCGGGCATAGGAGGGCTCCATGTCATAAGGATAGGGGACGCGGCGCGAATCCATCAGTGAAAAAAGACCCAATTCAGATTCGGCTTTCGGACCCGCGGCATATAGGCCGAAAGGCCGGGCGGACAGTGTACGTGAAAGATCGTTAATGCTAGAATGGCGGCGCGAACGCGCGGGAGGTTCCAAATGATGAAGATGACCAAGGGTCTGCCTATTTTCTCGGCGCTTCTCCTTTGCGCCTGGCAGCCGTGCCGGGCGGGCGAGTCTCTTGTGGAGAAAGCCGCGCAATGGGCCGCCGGAGCCACCGAGGGGGCCTTCCCC
>JAQUMZ010000378.1 GCA_028717865.1 Elusimicrobiota bacterium
ATCTAGCCGGGCGTCCCAGCCCGAAAGGGGCAGGGCCAGCGTGGCCAGGGAGAAGCCGTGCAGAAGCAGCGAGCCGCGGTAGCCGGCCGGATCGCACAGCCGGACGGTGCGCTGCCAGCGCGTTTGATGGCGGAAGGAGTCCAGGACGGCCGGGGCCCGCGGCGGAACCGACTCGACCACGAGGTCGGCGTACTCGATGCCGCGGCCGGCCGCCTTGACGGCGGCGCCCAGGGCGAAATCGTCGGCCAGGCGGTCCGCCAGCGCGGCGAAGCCGCCCACGCGGTCGAACAGGGGCCGCCGGACGAGAATGGCCGCGCCCATGGCGAAGCGCATGCCGGCGGCCGCCGCCAGCAGCGCCTGGGGCAGGAAGTTGGCGTTGACGGAGAGGGCCTCCAGGCGGCCTCCGAGGCCGGCGGCGGGCGCGCAGCGATAGAAGGCCGTGACCAGGCCGGCGCGCGGGTCCTCCAGGGGCGCCGCCATCCGGCGCAGGAAATCGGGGGGAACCCGGATATCGGAATCGGAGAGGAGGAGCAGCTCGTGGCGCGCCAGGGGGTAGGCGTTGGCGACGTTGCGGATCTTGGGGTTGCAGCCCGAGCCGCCCCGGCATATGACGATGCCTATGTCGCGTTCGGGAAACGCCCGCTGCAGGCGCGCGACGACCGGCAAGGCCGGGTCGTCGGGATCGGCGACCGAGAACAGCAGCTGGAATTCGGGGTAGTCCTGCCGGCAGAAACTGGCCAGGTTCTCGTAGAGCCCCCGGT
Source organism: Elusimicrobiota bacterium (assembly GCA_028717865.1). Lineage (GTDB taxonomy): Bacteria > Elusimicrobiota > Elusimicrobia > UBA1565 > UBA9628 > UBA9628. Next base: position 762 of record JAQUMZ010000378.1, read on the forward strand.
CCAGGCCCTTGAGCGGCTTGAGGATGGTTATCGGAGGCAGGGCGCAGCGCGGCGCGGGCCGGCGGCGCAGGAGGCGGCGGGCGGCCAGGACGCAGGTCAGGGAAAACGCCGCCGAAAAGGCCAGCAGCGCGTAGACGCAGGCCAGCAGCAACGAGAGCAAGCCCGGCGCGGGGTTGGGCAAGGGGGCGCCTATGCCGCCGCCGACTCGCGCGTCCCGGACCGGCCCGGGGATTTCTCGGCGGGCCGGCCCAGGTAGCGGAGGAATTCCCGGCCCTCCCGCAAGCGCCGGCGCATCACCTGGGGATCGCGGGCCATGCTCACCAGCATGCGCCAGAGGGGCTTGGGGCGCGCGTAGAAGCGCTGGTAGAAGCGCTTCACGCCGGCCTGGATCGCGGAGGCGGAAAGCCCGGGATAGGAGAGCGCGCACGATTGCGTGCCGTCGGAGCGCAGGAGCCTGGCCGGTTCGTACCACTTGTTGGCCAGGGCCTGCCGATGCAGTTCGGTGCCGGGATACGGGGCGGCCAGGGAGACCTGGATGGTGTCGAGGTCGAGGCGGCAGGCGAAGCGTATGGACTCCTCGATCGTCTTCTTGGTTTCCCCGGGCAAACCCAGGACGAAGGTGCCGTGGATGATGATGCCGAGGCGGCGGCAGTCGCGCGAGAAGCGCTCGGCCACGTCCAAACGCAGACCCTTCTTCACGTTGTTCAGGATGTCCTGGTTGCCCGACTCGTAGCCCACGAGCAGCAGCCGCAGGCCGTTGGCCTTGAAAATCTTCAGGTACTCGTACGGTACGTTGGCGCGCGCGTTGCACGACCAGGTGAGCTTCAGCCGGCCCAGCCCCCGGGCGATCTCGGCGGCGCGGGGCAGGTCCGCCGTGAAGGTGTCGTCGTCGAAGAAGAATTCCTTGACCTGGGGGAAGAGCTCGCGGGCGCGGGCCAGCTCCGCGATCACCGCGGCGGCGCTGCGCGCGCGGTAGGTCCGGCCGCCGACGGTCTGGGGCCAAAGGCAGAAGGTGCAGTTGGCGGGGCAGCCGCGTCCCGTGTAAAGCGAGAGATAGGGGTGCAGCAGGTAGCCTATGGAGTAGTTCTCGACCGTGAGATCCCGTTTGTATACGTCGAGCACGCTGGGCAGCGCGTCCATGTCCCGGATGCGCTCCCGGGCGGGATTGTGGCGGATGGAGCCGTCCGCCGCGCGGTAGCTCAGGCCCGCGACGGCGGCCAGCGGGCGGCCCTGCGCCACCTCGCTCAAGGTGTAATCGAATTCTTCCCGGGCCACGAAATCCAGGGCGGGGGCGGCGCGCAGGGACGGCTCCGGCAGCACCGCCACGTGGGCGCCGACGAAGCCCACGCGCAGCCCGGGACAGGCCGCCTTCAGGGCCTCGGCCGTGCGCGCGTCGTTGTCGAAGGAAGGCGTGGAGGTGTGGATGACGCAGAGCTCGAAGCCCTTGGCCATCTGCAGGACCGGCTCGAGGCCCAGGCCGTCGGCGGGGGCGTCGATGAGCTTGGAATTGGGTATCAGCGCCGCCGGCTGGGCGAGCCAGGTCGGATACCAAAAAGACTTGATTTCCCGGCGCGCTTGATAGCGGGAGCCGGCGCCCCCGTCGAAGCCCGCGAAAGAAGGCGGATTTAAGAATAAAGTGCGCGTTGCCATTGCCTTGGACAGTGGAATTAATTTGAAATTTTGAGCATTTTACCATAACGAGCGGGGGAACACAATTGCGGCAATGTTGCGGCAATGTGCCTGAAATACGTGGATATTATGTGTCATTTGTGTTGTCAACGAATAAGACTCGCGCGCGATTTATTCCATAGCACTCACGCGGCCGGAAAAGCCGTCGATAATTTTCGGCACATCAATAGAGGATTCTGATAAACTAGGGCATGCCCGCATGGCTTGCCTGCGTCTGGCTCGCCGCCGGCCTGCGCCTCCAGGCCGGGGAGCCGGGCTGGCAGTGGCACGAGACGACCTCCCCGCATTTCTCCGTTTCGCACGAGATGCCCTGGACCCCGCCCGGCTTCATCATGAATCTAGAGCGCATGCACAGCCGGCTGCGCATGGACCTGGGGATGTTCTCCCCCTGGATGGCGCGGGAGCGCGTCAAGCTTTATCTTTACCGTGACGCCCGCTCCTACCTCGGCGGAGAGTTCCATCCTCCGGCCTGGTCCAACGGGCTGGCCCTTTACGACCTCAAGGCCGTCGCGGTCCCGGACAATCTCGACCGTGCGGCGCTCATGCGCGTAATCGGCCATGAAATGACCCATTTGCTTTTCCAGAGCTATTGGCGGCAGTCCGGGTACCAGCCGCCCGCCTGGCTCAACGAGGGCCTGGCCATGCTGGAGGAGGAGCCGGAGCGGCCGGAGCGTTCGGTGTGGTTCCAGTCGATGGTTTTTTCCGCGCCCGGTT
>JAQUMZ010000379.1 GCA_028717865.1 Elusimicrobiota bacterium
GTCCGGCCTGGACGCGCTGGGCCTGGCCGTCTATGGCGATGTCGGCCTCGCCTTCCAGGATGAGCACGAGCGCGTCGAATGGCGCGGTGTGCTCGCTCAAGCCCTGGCCCGCGTCGAAAGCGAAGATGGTCACCGTCCCCGAGGGTCTCTGGACCAGGGTCCGGCTGACCACGCCGCCGGCCTGGTAATCCAGGAGCTTCGCGGCGTCGAGCGCTTTCCCTTTGACGTCCTGCGGTTCCGTATTAGACTTCGGCATTTGGGGCCTCCCCGGCCGCGTGCGGTTGGCGCGGCGTCCCATATTATACTACGGCCCGCGGGCTGGCCCCGCAGGGCTTAACAGGCGAGCGTGAGCCCCTCGCGGGCCATCGTCGCTTCCAGGGCGTAGCCTTTGCCGGCGACGTGGGCGCGGGCCTCGGTCTCGATGCGGTCGAGGACGTCGTCGCCGTAGGCGTCGTCATGGTGGAAGAGGACCAGGCGCTTGACCTCGGCGCGGGCCGCCAGTTCGACGGTGTTGAGCCACGAGGAGTGGCCGTTGTTCTTGCGCAGCTGATAATCGGGGTCGAGGTAGCGGGCGTCGTGGATGAAGATGTCCGCTCCGCCGGCGAGCCGGACCAGCCGCTCGTCGTAGTCCTGCATGGCGGTTCCCTGTTCCCCGTATATCTCCGAGTCCGGGCAGTAGACCACCTTGCGTCCCTCCGACTCGACGATGAAGCCGAGCGTAGTGCCCGGGTGATTGGCGAAAAATGAGGAGACCTGCAGTCCCGGCGCGATTTCGTAGGTCTGCTCCATCATTTCGTAGAGCTCGAGCTCCGCCTGCACGCTGCCCAACTCCGGCGGGGCGATCTCGAAGGCGCGCTGTACGCGCTCCTGGAGCGACTGATCGGGGTCGTTGGCGCCGCCGATGTTAAGCTTGTAGCCGTCGGCGTAGGCGGGGGCGAAGCGCCCCAACCCCTCGAAGTGGTCCTGGTGGAAGTGCGTGATGAGCAGCCAGGGCTCGCGCCAGCGGCCGCTTTCGACCAGCGACCGGCCCAGGGGCACGAGGCCGGAGCCGGCGTCGAGCACGAGCAGGAGTTCGTCTTTCTCCAGGGCGACGCAGGAGGTGCGCCGGCCGTAGCGCGAGGGCGGGGCGCCCTGGACCGCGGAAAGGCTGCGGCAGCCCCATACGGTCAGGCGGAACTTGTCCAGGGGCGCGGCGGCGGGCGCGGCTTGGGGCGCGGCGGCGGGGGCGGCGCCGAGCAGGCCGGCGATCTTTTGGGAAAAACCGTCCACGTCGTAGGGTTTCTCTATGAAGGCGTCGGCTCCGTAATCCGTCGCGCGCTTGCGGTCGGCCGCGAAGGATTTTCCCGAGACCATGACCACCCGGACGGCCTGAGTGGCGGGGGCATGCTTGATGCGGTGGCACAGCGTCAGCCCGTCGATGCCGGGCATGAGAATGTCCAGGATCACCAGGTCCGGCAGCCGGGAATTTATCGCGTCGAGCGCCGCGGTGCTGTCTCCGATCAGGGTGACTTCATGGCCGGCGTCCTGGAGCAAGGTCAGGGTCAGTTCCCCCGCCAGGGGGTCGTCGTCGACGACGATTATGCGCGCCATGAATCCTCATTGTAGCAAATGCGCCCGCGCCGGCTCGATTTTTGTAAAATAAGACATGCGCATCATCGCCGGTCGCCTGCGCGGACGCAGCATCCGGGGCGCGGGCAAGGACTGGGGGGTGCGTCCCATCTCCGGGCGCATCAAGCAGTCGCTCTTCGACATCATCAGGAACCTGGTCCCGGGAGCGCGCTTCCTCGACGTTTTCGCCGGCACCGGGGCGGTGGGCATAGAGGCGCTTTCCCGCGGCGCCGCGAGCGCGTTTTTCGTGGAGCGCGACCGCCGCTGCCTGGAGCTCATCGAGCGCAACCTGGCCGCGGCCGGGTTCTCCGACCGGGGCCGGGCGCATTTCGGCGACGCCCTGGGCGATTTGTCCTGGATACCCTTTCGGGCCGGGACGCCCCGGTTCGACCTCGTTTTCATGGGGCCGCCGTTCAAGGACGAGCTCAAGCGGCCGCTGGCCTATTCCAGCCGGGCCCTGGCGGGTGTGGCCGCCGCCGGCCTGCTGGCCCCGAAAGGCTGGGCGATCTGCCAGCACCACGTCAAGGAGGCGGTCCAGGCGCCCGCGGGCTGGGGCATGGCGCGGCGCGAGAAGTACGGCGACACGTTCCTGAGCTTCTTTCGGGCCGCGGACTGATGGAGCTGAGCTTCACCAAGCTGCGCGTCTGGCTCGAGTGCCCCTGGAAGTACAAGCTGCGATTCGTGGACGGCCGGCGCGCGCCGCTTTCGTGCGCGGGCTCGCTGGGCCTGTCCCTGCACCGCGCCCTCGAGCGCTTCCATCGGGATGGGCATTCGGAACCGGAGGAATTGCTGCGCTGCTACGAGGCGAGCTTCCTGGCCGCCGGCTATCCCGACGCCGAGACCCGGGAGAAGTGGCGGGCCAAGGGGCGCCGCATCCTGGAGCGCTACGCGCGCGCCGAGCTCCAGCGCCGCGCCGAGATCGTCTGCGTCGAGCGCGAGTTCGTCTATCCCCTGGGCGGGCACGAGGTCCGGGGCATGATCGACCGCGTCGACCGCCATCCGGACGGCCGCTTCGAGGTCATCGACTACAAGACCGCCGCCGGGGCCGACCGGGAGCCTCGCGACGAGCTGCAGTTGCGCTTCTACGCCCTGGGCTGCAAGGAATGCCTGGCCAAGGAGCCGGCTCTGCTGACCGATTATTTCATCGCGGAGCTCAGGCGGGAGACTTGGGACTACGATCCTTCCGGAGAAGACGAGCTCAAGCGCCTGATCGTGGGCGCCGCCGAGGGCATCGAGCGAGGGCGCTTCGCGCCCAACGCCTCATTCTGCCCGCGCTGCGACTTCCGCAACGGCTGCGTCCACTCGCGCCAAGCCTAGATGGGACAGGCGCTGCGCGGCACGGGCGCGTCGCAGACCCGGTTTTTGCCGTCGCGTTTGGCCTGGTAGAGGTTGGCGTCGGCCCGGCGCAGGATATCCGCCGCCGAGGCCTTTTCCTCCCCCGTCAGCGAGGCGGCGCCCAGGCTGACCGTGGCGATGTGGCCGCTCTTGGCGAAGGCGGCGCAGATGCGCCGGGCCACGGCCGCCGCAGTCTGCCGGTCGGCGTCGGGCATGACG
>JAQUMZ010000380.1 GCA_028717865.1 Elusimicrobiota bacterium
GCAAGCTGCCGCGCAAGGTCAAGTCGGCCTCCTACGACCTGGAGTACGGCCAGGACTCCATCGAGGCGCACGAGGACGCCTTCCCGTCCGGGGCGAAGGTCCTGCTCGTCGACGACGTGCTCGCCACGGGCGGCACGGCCCGGGCGGCCTGCGAGCTCATCGAGTCCATCGGCGGGCAGGTGGCCGGGGTCTCCTTCCTCATCGAGCTCGGCTTCCTCAACGGCCGCGCCAAGCTCGACGGCCGCGACGTCCGCGCCCTGGTCAAGTACTGAGCCCGGCCCTCCCTCCGCGGGCCGCAAGACCGGCATTCTTTGATAGAATACCTGCTCTTTGGCCCCGATAGCTCAATGGATAGAGCTAGCGCGTCCTAAGCGTTAGATGGGGGTTCGATTCCCTCTCGGGGCAATTTTCAGGCCACCAGGCAAGGGGCGACAAAATGGGAAAACAATGGGTGCGGGCCCAGGTCAAGCGCAACGAGATGCAGGAGGCCGTGGACCGCGGCCTGCGCTGGGCCGCTGACAACAGGCAGACTGCGGGCGTCGGCGCCGGCGTCATCGCGGCGGTCCTGCTCTTCGCGGGATTGTTCCTTTATAGTCATCGCGCCAAACAGAGCGCGGCCTGGGAGGAGCTGTCCTTGGCCAACGGGCTGGCCTACGCGGGGCAGGTGGACGCCGCGCTCAAGAAGGTCGATGACTTGAACGCGGCCTATACGGGGACTCCGGCCTCCGGCTTCGGCCTGCTCTTCGCCGGCGACCTGCTCTTCCACCGTGACCGCTTCGCGGACAGCGTGAAGTACTACCAGCAGTTGGCGGACCGCGGCCAGCCGCAGGCCCTGCTGCCCCTGGCCCTGGGAGGCATGGCCCTGGCCCAGGAATCCGCCAGCCAGTGCGCCGAGGCGGTCAAGACCGAGGAGCGGTTTCTGGGAGCCTACCCCGACCATTTCCTGGCCCCGCAGGTGCACGCCTCCATGGCCCGCTGCGAAGAGGCAATGGGACAAAAGGATACCGCAAAGGCGACATTGCAGAAGATCGCCCTGCAATACCCGGAGACCTCCTGGGCGGCCTGGGCCCAGGAGCAGTTGAAGGCCCTGGGAGGGGGGGTATAAAAAATACTACTAGTTGACACATTTTACTATTGACAGGAAAAATTGGGGTTTGTTAGAATCACCACGCTCGTGAATTAAGGAGAACTCGGCTATAAGAGGCCGAGGCCGCGGCCGGAAGCTGACGGCACGCTCCTGAAGACGCACAAACGTAGGCCCCGCGAGAGCGGGGTTGATGAGTAAAATAGATCCCCGCTAGATGCGGGGCTTACGAAATAGTAAGGAGGAAATAGTGCAAATGAAGAAGCTCCTGGGATTGGTAGCGGCCCTGGCGCTGCTCGTCAGCGTCGGAACGGCCAATGCCGAAGTGCTTAAGAACTTCAAGTTCGGCGGTTCCGTTGAGATGAACGCCGCGTCCGCGCGCTTCACGAATACATTCAAGAAGAGCACGAACGGGCAGACCATCAACGACCGCGTCGGCACCGGGCAGACCCGGATCATGCTGAACATGGACTGGGACCTGCTCGATGACGTACACTCCAAGATCACGCTCCGCAAGAACAACCGCGTGTACGGCAACGCCTCCGAACGCATCAGCGGCGGCGCCAACGGGGTCGAGGAGAACGTCTGGCTCGATCAGGGTTATTTCAAGATCGACAAGGTGTTCGGCGCGGTGGACATGACCTTCGGCCGTCAGTTCTACGGCGAGCCGGGCGACCTCATCGCCTACTACGGCCCGAAGTATAACCAGTACGGCATGACCGTCACGGCCATCGACGGCGCGCGCTTCGACTGGTCCGGTGAGAAGGCCTACGCGACCGCTGTGGTCTTCGAGCCCACCGCCAATGGCGACGCCCTCGGCGTCTCCGCCAACGGCAAGGTCGACATCCGCGGCTTCATCGCGGGCAACAAGGGCCACGAGAACATCGACGCCAAGGTCTATGTCTGGAATCAGGTCACGCACGGCATCAACACCGTCGGCGTCCCGGCTGGAACCTACACCCAGAACCGCAACCTCTGGGTCCCCGGCTTCAAGGTTAAGGCCAAGTTCGGCGGGCTCTACGGCTCGCTCGAAGCGGCCCTAAACATGGGCGAGGACCGGCAGAACTCCGGCGGCTTCAAGGGCAAGGCTATCTTGGCCAACGTCGGGATGAAGGCTGATGTCGAGCAGATCGGCACCTTCAATCCCTGGGCCGAGTTTGCCTACGGCTCGGGCAATGGCAATGCGGCGAACTTGAAGCACAACATGGACTTCACGCCCATCGCCTCTGACTACCGCCCCGGCGCCATCTACGGCCGGTTCGACCTCGGGTCCGCCCTGCCGCTGGCCGGCGGCGTCGCGACTCAGACCAACCCGGCCGCCAACGGCCTCACCAACCGCATCATCTGGGGCGCCGGCGTCAAGGCCACCCCGAAGGCGCAGGAGAAGCTGACCGCGGGCCTGAACTTCTATGACTTCAACATCCAGAACCTCGGGCCTGGCACCGGCGTCAACGCCGGCAACCGGCACATCGGTTCTGAGGTCGATGTCACGGCCGAGTGGAAGCACTCCGAGAACGTGTCCCTTAAGGGCACGGTCGGAAACTTCCAGCCCGGCGGCTACCTCCGCAACTCGATCGAGCACGTGGGTTACGCCGCCAACGGCGCGCCCGCCGCGTCGGCCGACAACGGACACGTCAGCGCCGCGTGGCTCTCCGCGCTCGACGTGATGGTCAAGTTCTAAGCGAACGAGACTAGCAACAAAACCCCCCGGGGCTTGCCCCGGGGGGTTTTGAATTTCCGGGAAGCCGAAAAAGCCGCTCAATTTGCTAGGATTATCCGGCATGTTGCGACGGCTCGCGACGATCCCGCTGCTCCTCCTGGCCGCGACCTCAGCCCGGGCCGCCAACCTCGACGTCACGGCCGCCTACCGCATGAAGGCCGTCTCCTACTCCAACCTCAACCTCACCGGAGACAAGCCCCACCAGTACAACCACTCCTTCATCAGCAACGACGCTCGCCTGGGCGTGGCCGTGCGCAAGATAGAGCTCGAGCCCCGCGGCGGGGACATGATGACCATGGACGTGGGCATCACCCTGCGCGCCCTGGGCGCCTCAGGCTCGACCAGCACCATAACCTC
>JAQUMZ010000381.1 GCA_028717865.1 Elusimicrobiota bacterium
CCGCGCAATACAAGGCCAACCGCAAGAAGGCCGACGAGGATCTGGTCTCCCAACTGGCCCGGGCCCGGGACATGGTCGAGGCCATGGGCTTCGGCTGCGTCCAGCAGCCGGGCTTCGAGGCCGACGACATCATGGCCACGCTGGCCTGCCGCGCCCGGGGGGAGGGCTTCGAGTCCGTCCTGGTCACCGGGGACAAGGACGTGCTGCAGCTGGTCGGGCCCGGCATCCGGGTCCTCAATCCGTCCAAGCCGGCCTGGATGGACCCGCCCGAGATCGAGAAGAAGCTGGGCGTGGGCCCGCGGGAGGTGGTGGATTACCTGGCCTTGATCGGCGACGCCTCCGACAACATCCCGGGCGTGCGCGGCATCGGGCCCGTGGGGGCGGTCAAGCTCATCAAGCGCTTCGGCAGCCTGGCCTCGGCCGTGGCGGCGGCCAAGGCCAAGGATCCCGATATCCCGCCCAAGACCGCGGCGGCGCTCGTGACGGGCGAGCGCGCCGCGCTGGACGCGGTCAGGCTGCTCACCCTGGACCGCGAGGTCCCGATCGCGTCGCCGCTGACGGGGTTCAAGCTGCCCGAGCCGGATCCGGATCGGATCAAGGCGGTGTTCGGCCGCCTCGAGTTCGGCTCGCTGCTGGGCGAGATACTGCCGCGCAGCGGCGAGGCCGCCCTCGCCGCGCCCGAGCTTGCCGCCGCCCTGCCGGCCTCCGGCGCGGTCGCGGCGGGGGCCGCGATCCGGGAACTGCCGCTCGCGCAGCTGCGCGGGGAACTGGCGCGCGCCGCGGCCGTCACCGTCGCCGCCCGGCTCAATCCGGCGCCCGACCTGGCGCAGGGGCGCGTGCTGGGCGCCTTCGGATTGCCCGACGGCCGGACCGCCGTCCTCGACGAGGGCGCCCTGCGCGCGGAACTAGCCTTCCTGCGCGGTATGCTGGGCGGCCCCGCCCTGAAGGTCGGCTACGATCTCAAGGCCACGCGCGCCGCGCTCGAGACCCTGGAGCTGCGCCCGGCCGGACGGTTCTTCGACACCATGCTCGCGGCCTATTGCCTCGATCCGGCCGGCTCCGGCCGCCGGCCGGCGGGAAAGGATCTGCGGGCCTCGTTGCTGGAGGCGGCCGCGGCGGGGCTCAACCACGAGGTCCTGCGCGAGGGCATGGAGTCGGCCGGGGTGCTGTGGCTATTCGAGGATATCGAGATGCCGCTGGCGGAGGTCCTGCGCGGGATGGAGGCGCTGGGCATTCGCGTGGACGGGGCCTGCCTGCGCCGCCTGGCCGAGGAGTTCTCGGCCGACGCGCGCGGCCTCAAGGCGGAGATATGCCGGCTGGCCGGGGCCGACTGCAACCTCAACTCCCCCAAGCAGCTGGCCGCGCTGCTCTACGACCGGCTCGGCCTGCCCGTGCCCCATGAGACGGCCAAGGGCGGGCGCTCCACCGACGAGGAAGCCCTGCGCCTGCTGGCCAAGTCCCACCCCGTCGCGGGCAAGCTCATCGAGTACCGGGAACTCGCCAAGCTCAAGTCCACCTACGTGGACGGCCTGCTTGAGCGGCTGGAGCCCGATTCCCGGGTGCGCACGCACTTCGACCAGACCGGCACGGCGACCGGCCGGCTTTCCAGCCTCGAGCCCAACCTGCAGAACATACCCGCGCGCTCGCCCGCCGGCCAGCGCATACGGCGGGCCTTCACGGCCGCCGAGGGCTGCCTGCTGGTTTCCGCGGATTACTCGCAGATCGACCTGCGGGTTCTGGCCCACGTCTCCGAGGACCGGGACCTCTGCGCGGCCTTCGCCTCCAACCAGGACGTCCACCTGCGCACGGCCTGCGAGGTCTTCGGCAAGGCGCCGCCGGAGGTGGACCGGGAGCTGCGCCGGCGCGCCAAGGCCATCAATTTCGGCGTGGTCTACGGGCAGTCCGCCTTCGGGCTGGCCGCCGAGCTGGGCATAGGGCAAGCCGAGGCGGCGCGCTACATCCAGGCTTATTTCGCCCGGCACGAGGGCGTGGCGGCCTGGATCGCGCGCAACCTGGAGTCCGCGCGCCGCTCCGGCGTGGTCCGGACCATCTGCGGCCGCATCCGCCATCTGCCCGAGCTGCACGCCAAGAACGCCGCCTTGCGGCAGTTCGCCGAGCGGGCCGCGCGCAACACCCCGATCCAGGGCGGCTCGGCGGACATCATCAAGCTGGCCATGCTGCGCGCGGCGGAAGGGTTGGGAGAGCAACCCGGGGCGCGGATGCTGCTGCAGATCCACGACGAGCTCATCTTCGAGGTCCCGCGCGATTCGGTCGGCGCCTTCGCCCCCTGGATCAAGGGGATCATGGCGGGCGTCATGGACTTGCGCGTGCCGCTGGCGGCCGACGTCAAGGCCGGGCCGAACTGGCAGGACATGGAGGAGCTGGAATGACGCGCTTCGGCCACGACGCGATCAGCCTGCGGCGCATGTCTCCGGGCGTCAAGGGCCTGGTCATCGCCAACGCGGCTTTTTTCCTGCTCGGCGCGCTGGCGGGTCCGGAGTTCTACCGGCATTTCGGGTTGGTGCCGCGGCTGGTCGTCGAGCAGCGCTGGCTGTGGCAGCCGCTCACGTACATGTTCGTGCACGGCGGCTTCTTTCATTTCTTCTTCAACGTGTTCATGCTCTGGATGTTCGGCATGGCGGTGGAGTCCGCCTGGGGCACCCGGGAGTTCCTGAAGTTCTATTTCCTCTGCGGCCTGGGCGTGGCGGGCTTCGACCTGCTCATCGGCCCCCATTCGGGCGTGGCGCTCATCGGGGCCTCGGGGGCGATCTACGGCCTGCTCGTCGCATTCGCCATGCTCTATCCGGACGCGGTGATGTACCTGTACTTCCTCATACCCGTCAAGGCGGCCCACATGGCCATGCTCTGCGGCCTCATCGAGCTCATCGCCATGATAACCGAGGGCAACCGGGGGGTCTCCCGCTTCGCGCATCTGACGGGCATGGCCATCGGCTACGTATACATCCGCTGGTGGTGGGCGCTGAAGCTGCGCGCCAAGTCCCTTTTGGACGGCGCGCTGTCGGCGGCCGCGTCCGCGCGCCCGCGCCCGGCGCCCCGGCCGCGGGCGCCCGCGGCCGGCGGCGCGGCCAGCATGGAGGACGTCGACCGCGTTCTGGACAAGATACTGGCCAAGGGCCTGGAGTCCCTGACCGAG
>JAQUMZ010000382.1 GCA_028717865.1 Elusimicrobiota bacterium
GCGCGGACGGCCCATGGGCGTGGTCCCTATGCCTATGCGCAGCACGGGCACGCCCGGGGGGAAGGCCGGGGAATCGGCCGCGGCGGGCAGGATCGGGCGCAGGCCCTCCCGGCGCGGGGCCCGGGCGCGGGCCAGCAGCGGCTGCAGCTTCGACAGGACGGCCCCGATCTCGGCGTTGCGAGGCTCCGAGTCGTGGATCCGGGCGAACTGGCGGTAGGCGTCGTTGAAGTCGCGCAGGCGCAGCTGGAGGCGGCCCAAGGCTTGGCGGCCCTCGAGAAAATAGGAGTCGCAGCCCACGCTGCGACGGTAGGCCGCCAGCGCCTGGGGGCGCTCCGCCAGGGCCTCGTAGGCGCGGCCCAGGAAGAAGCCCGCGAGGCTTACGAACGGAGAGGCGCCGGTGGCGCGGGTCAGCAGGGCCACGGTCTGCTGGGGGTGCGCGCAGGAGAATTCGGCGCGGGCCAGGCCCAGCAAGGCCGAGGGGTGGTCGGGGTTGCGCTGCAGGACGCGGCGGAAGGACCCCGCGGCGGCGGGCGCGGCGCCGGAGCGCAGTTGGGCCCAGCCGAGGGCCGCGAGCACGTTGTCGTCGAACGCGTCGAGCTTGCCCGCGGCTTCGTACCAGCGGACGGCCTGCCGCGGGTTGCCCGCCTCGTCCCAGACGGCGCCGCCGTTGACCCAGGCGGACACGGACGAGGAACTGGCCCGCAGGGCGCCTTCGTAATCGGATATGGCTTTAGGGTAGTCGCCCCGGAAATAAGCCGCGTGGCCGGCGCGCAGCAGGCGCCGGCATCTTTCGGCCGGGTCCGGATCGGCCGGGCTCGCGGCCCGGGCCGCCGGCAGCCACAGCAGGAGCAGCAGCAGCGGCATCAAGGCGGACCGGCCGGGCCGGGGCCTTCCGGCGGAATCTCGACGTGAAAGCGGCTGCCCCGCCCGGGTTCGCTTTCCGCCCAGATCCGGCCGCCGTGCAGGTTGACGATCTCCTTGGCGATGCAGAGTCCCAGGCCGAGGCCCCGGAAGGTCCGGCTGGGGGAGGCGTCGACTTGGTAGAAGCGCTCGAATATGCGCGTCAAATGCCGGGTCTCCATGCCGATGCCCGAGTCCTCGACGCAGAAATGGATCCGGCCGCCGTCGGACCACGCGCGCAGTCCGATGCGTCCGCCTTTCGCGGTGAATTTCAAGGCGTTGCCCAGCAGATTGCTCAAGACCTGCCGCAGGCGCCCGCGGTCCGCGTTGAAGACGTCCGGCGCGGCGCCTTCCCAGCGGGCCACGAGGCCGACGCCCTTCTCCTCGGCCTGCTGCCGCAGCAGGGCCGCGGCCTCCTCGACGAGCTCCGCGGCGGCGATGGGCTGAAGCGCGAGGCTCACCTTGCCGGAGGTGAGGCGCGCCGCCTCGACCAGCTGGCTGACCAGGTACTGCATGTGCTGGGCGGCGCGCCGCAGGTTGCCCAGGCATTTTTGCTGCTCGGAGGAAAGGCCGGGGGCCCCCTCCTCCAGCAGGAACTGGGCGTAGCCCATGACCGTGGTCATGGGCGATTTCAGATCGTGGGAGACGTTGGCCAGGAAGGCGGATTTCAAGCGGTCCACCTCCCGCAGGCTGGCCATCTCGGTGAGCATGCGCTGGTTGAGCGCGCGCAGTTCCTCGGTCGCCTGCTGAACCCGGGCGTCCAGGGACCGGTTGAGCCCCTCCAATTCCTGGTTGCGCCGCCGCAGCTCCCGGGTCAGGCGCAGCTTCTCCAGGCCCCGCTGCAGGCAGTTGCGCACGGTGCCCGCGTCGCAGGGCTTGAGCAGGTAGGTGTAGGCGCCGTGGCGTAGGGCGTCGAGCGCGGACTCCAGGGAGCCGAAACTGGTCAGGGCGATGCAGATGATCTCGGGGTCGCGCTGGCGCGCCAGGCGCATGAGCTCGAAGCCGGTGAGGCCCGGCATGACGAGATCGGTCAGGATCAGGTCGATGGGCTTCTGCTCCAGCAGTTCCGCCGCCTGGCTGCCGTTGCGGGCCTCGCAAACCTCGAGCCCTTCCTCGCGCACGAGTTCTACGAGGAAACGCCGGTCTTCCTCCTCGTCGTCGGCGACCAGGACCAGTTCGGGTGGGGGCATCTTGTCGATTATACAGAGAATGGCGTCCCGCTTTCACGTGTTTTACGTATTCTGCCGGTGGGAAATTTCGGGACACCAGCGCGTCAGCCGTCCACCAGGGCGTAAAGCTCGGCGACCTTGAAGGGTTTGGGCAGGCAGAGCTGGAAGCCTTCGCGGCGGGCGCGCTCCAGGTTCTCGGGCAGGCCGGAGGCCATGATGATCCGGATCCCGGCCTCTTGCGCGCGTATTTCCAGGGCGACGGCCAAACCGTCCTTGACCTCGTTGAGGTTTATGTCGCAGATGACGAGTTCGTAGCGTCCGGGCGCGAACAGCCGCAGCGCCGCTTCCGGCGTGAGGGCGGCCAGCGCGGTCCAGCCCCGCAACTCCAGGTAGCGGACGAGCGTCCTGGCCACGGCCGTGTCATCCTCGACGATCAGCGCGCGTTTCGCCATAGATGCCTCTCGATACGATTTTATCCACGGGCCCTTAACGCCGCCCTAACGCGGACTTAAGAACGGCTTAAGAAAATCGGAGCGGGATTTAATCCGGCGTTAAAGCTCAGTTCAGCCGCGGTTAACGGCGCGGGGCTATGCTTCGGGCATGGTCGAGGCGAGGTCGCGGGAGGCGCGGGATATGCACGAGTTCAACAGACGGATGTTCGCGCGCGTCGGGCCGCTGGCCGCCTTGTTTTTATTCCTTTATGCCCCCTGCCGGGCCGCTGGCATCAAGGGCTTGGCCAAGGAGCTTTCCCACGGCGCCAGCCGGGCCGCTGTCGCCCGCGTGGCGGTCCTGCCCTTCGAGCCGGTCGACGGCGGCGCCTCCCGCGAGGGCCGGCGCATCGCCTAGGATTTGACGACCCAGCTCGTGCGCTTGGGCAAGGTGCAGGCCGTGGAGCGCTCCCTGCTCAACAAGCTCATGGACGAGCACGCGCTGGAGCGCACGGGGCTCATGGAGCCCGCGACGGCCAAGCGGCTCGGGGCGATGCTCGTCGTGGACGGCATCGTCGCCGGCAGCTTCGTGACCCTGGGCTCGCGGGTCAAGATCAACGCGCGCCTGATCCAGGTGGAGACCGGGCTCATCGTGG
>JAQUMZ010000383.1 GCA_028717865.1 Elusimicrobiota bacterium
TAAGGCCGAGGCCGAGGCCGAGCGCCGGCGCATAATCGAGGAGACCGATTCCCGCCTGGAACCCCCCGCGCAGGAGGGCGCGTGAGCGGCGAGGACTGGGCCGAGGACATCCGCGCGGAGGTCGACTCCGTCCTGGGCGAGGTGCGCGGCGGCGAACGCCCCGGGCTGGCCAAGCGCCTGGAGGCCCTGCGCCGGCGCCTGGCCGCCAAGTCGGCCGGCCTGCAGGCGGACGTCAAGCAGTCCGCGGCGCTCAAGGGCGCCTTGGGGCGCATGAAGCGCGAACTCGAAGACGCCCAGCGGCGGGCGGCGGCCCAGCAAAGCGAGGCCGCGCAGAGCTCCGCCCTGGCCGAGGAGCAGGCCGAGACCCTGCGCGTGTCGGCCCAGGCGCGCCGCAAGCTCATCGACGCCTTGGACCGGGAGCGCCAGCGCGCGCGCGAGCGCGCCGAGGACTTGCGCCGGGCTCGGGAGGAGCTCGCCGCCGCTCTGAAGGAGCGGGACCGGGAGCGGCTCGAGCTCGAGGCCCTGGGGGCCGAGGCCCGGGCCAAGGACGAGGAAATCGCCCGCCTGGCCGAGGCGCAGAGGCAAGCCGCCGAAATCCTGCGCCAGGCGCGGGAGCAGGCCGCGCGGAAAGACGCCCTGGCCAAGGCGCTGGAGGAGGCCCAGCTCGAACTGGCGGCCAAGAAGATGGAGGCCGACCGGCTGGCGCTGGATCTCGAGCGCGGCCGCAAGGCCGCCGCCGAGGGGGCCAAGGCCGCGGCTCTGCTGGAAGAGACGCGCCGGGCCCTGCACGAGCGCCAGGCCGAGGCGGCCGGGCTCGTCGAGAGCGCCCGCCAGGCCAAGCTCGAGGCCGAGGCCGCCAACGAACGCGCCGCCCGCGCCATGGCCAACGCCGAGACCGTGCGGCGCGAGGGCAACGAGGCCATGGACGAGGCGCAGGAGCTCAAGGAAAAGCTCCTGCTCCAAGCCGGCTCGGCCGGGCCGCAGACGCCGCCGAGCGAGCCGACGCCCGCGCCGGCTCGCCAGACGCCCGTCCGGCCGGCTAAAAGCGGCCGGTCCCGGCTCTGGCTTTGGGGTGTGGCGCTTGCCGCCGCCGGCTTGGCGGCGCGGCTGTGGCCGGCCGCCCGGCCGCCGGCGCGGGACTATCCCGTGCCTTTCTCGCATCCCAGCGCCATGGCCTGGCAGGACGGGACCCTCTGGGTCGCGGACTGGGCCGAGGCGGCGCTTTTTCGCCTGCGCCCGCGGGGCGAGGAGCTAGTCGTTGAGCGCAAGCACCCCCTGCCCGGCGCGCGCGTCAGCGGCCTGGCGGTGATCGACGGCTTCCTGTATCTGGCCGACGCGCGCAACGGCGTGATCGAAAAGCGCCGTCTCGACGACGCCCTGACCTTGGAGCAGTCCTGGCCGCTGACGACCGGAAACGTCTCGGCCCTGGCCTGGAACGGAGACAGCCTCTACGCGGCTTTCTCCCGGCCCGGCCGCATCAGCCGCTTGTCCCTGGAGGAGTCCCTGCCCGTGGCGGGGACGTTTTTCGCCTCCCCCGCCGTGGTCGGGCTGGCCTTCCAGGACGGACGGCTCTGGAGCGCCGATGGCGAGCGCCGGCTCTTCCTGCGCCACCGTGCCGATGAGGCCCTGAGCCTGGAGGACGCCTACGGCCTGCCCGAGCTCGACGCCGGGACGAGGCCCCTGGCCTGCTTCACGATCCAGGACGGCGAGCTTTGGTACGGCCGCGACGGACAGGCCGGCCTGGTGCGCAGCCCCCTGCGGAGCCTGGTCTCGCGGCCGGTGCCCGAGTTCTCCTCTCCCGCCGAGCCCGAGCCGCCCGCGCCCGTGCCGGGCGTTTGATCCGGGACGGACGCCTCAGGCCGACTGCAATCCCATGAGCCGCCGCACGCGTCGAACGCTTCCCTTGTCCGCGGTCGTCGGCGTGCATCAGAATGCCGCGCGCCCCGATGATATAGGGTAAGTTGCATTATTACATCTAATAATGCAGCATATCCGCAATGTATAAGAGATTCATCAATATCAGAGCTCTTCTCGAAAAGAAATCCATCCTGCTCTTGGGCCCGCGTCAAACGGGAAAAAGCACCTTGGCCCTGGGGCTGGGCGACGGGATAGAGTACGTCGACCTCTCCAAGACCGACACCTACCGGGAACTCAGCGCCCATCCCGAGCTGGTCAGACAGCGCTTGTCCGAGCGTACCCGGATTCTGGTCATCGACGAGGCGCAAAAACTCCCCGAGCTCTTTGACGAGATACAGGTGCTGCTGGACCGGAACAAAAACCTGCGCGTCTTGCTGACGGGGAGCAGCGCGCGCAAGCTGCGCCGTTCCGGCGTCAATCTTCTGCCCGGCAGGATATGGCGCAAGACCCTTTTCCCTCTCGTATCGGCCGAACTTGGCGCGGCGCGCATCGACGCGCGGGTCGTGCGGGGGTCCCTGCCCGGGATACTGGACTCGGAGGATTTCCGGGCCGAGCTCAAAAACTATGTCGGACTCTACCTGGAGGAGGAGATCCGCGCCGAGGGTTTGACTCGCAGCGTAGGGAACTTCAACCGCTTCCTGACCACGGCCGCCCTCGGCAACGCTGAACAGCTCAACTACACGAACATCGCCAACGATACCGGCATCCCGCTCAACACGGTCAAGGGATACTTCCATATCCTTTACGACACCCTTGTCGGCTACGAACTGCCCCCCTACCGCAAGACCAGGACGAGAAAGGCCGTCGCCACGCCGAAGTTCTATTTCTTCGACATCGGAGTGGTCAACGAGCTCCTCGGCCGTTTCGAGATCGAGCGCCGCGGCGACCTCTTCGGGAAGGCCTTCGAGCATTTGATCTTCACCGAACTCAAGGCGGCCGCCGCGTATTTCGACTCCGACAAGCCGCTGTCTTATTGGCGCAGCCAATCGGGGTTCGAGGTGGATTTCCTGCTCGGAGACGACGTCGCCGTCGAGGTCAAGGGCAAGAGCGTCATCTCGCCGAGAGACGAGCGGTCGATGTGCGCGCTGGCCGAGGAGCTCGCGCTCAAGCGCAGGCTTATCGTCTGCCTCGAGCCGCGGCGGCGGCGCAGCGACGCCGGCAACGAGATCGTGCCCGCCGAGGAGTTCCTCCGCGAGCTTTGGGGGGGCGTCCTGTCGGCCGGGTAA
>JAQUMZ010000384.1 GCA_028717865.1 Elusimicrobiota bacterium
TTCTTCGGCGACTGGCGCGACTACTGGTGGAACCATGACTATCTCGCCTTGCTGGCGCGGCGCTGGGGCTTTGGCCGGGCGCGGCGGGCGTTGGACGTGGGCTGCGGCGTGGGCCATTGGAGCCGGACGCTGATCAAGGTCCTTCCCGCCGGAGCCACTATCATTGGCGTGGATCGCGAGGCGCGCTGGGTGGAGCAGGCGGCCCGGCGCGCGCGGCAGGCGGCCCTGGGCCGGCGCTTGAGCTATTATCCGTCCTCGGCCGAGACCCTGCCTTTTCCGGACGCCAGGTTCGACTTGGTCACCTGCCAGACCTTGCTTATTCACGTCCGGGACCCCAAGCTCGTGCTCGCCGAGATGCTTCGGGTCCTGCGCCCCGGAGGCTGGCTGCTGGCCGCCGAGCCGAACAACCGGGTCGGCGGCGTCGTGCTCGGCAGCATCAACCACGAGGAAAGCGCGAAGACGACCTTGGCGCGCCTGCGTTTCGAGTTGCTCTGCGAGCGCGGCAAGCGGGCCTTGGGCCTGGGCGACAACTCCATGGGGGACCTGCTGCCCGGCTGGCTGGCCGAACTGGGTTGCCGGGACATCTCGGCGAGCCTCAACGACAAGCTCATTCCGATCTTCCCGCCTTACGCGGCGCGGGAGCAGAAGGTATTCCTCAAGCAGACCAAAGAGTGGCTGGCGCGCGAGGTGGGCATCTCCACCGCTGAGGAGGCGCGCAAGTACTTCCTCGCGGGCGGCGGGACGGCCAAGGAATTAGCCGGGCACCGCCGCCGCATCCGCGCGGAAGGCAAGGCCATGCTGGCCGCGGTCAGGAAAGGCGCCTACCACTGCGCCAACGGCCATCTGCACTACGTCGTTTGCGCGCGGGCGGCGAGATCGGCTGGACGATAAATCCTTCCCGCAGTGGCTAGACCCCGGTCCCAGTTCACGTGGGCGCTCCTTGGATGGGGACCGCAATGGTCCATGCAAAAACGGCGCACTTTCGCTGGGGGTTTTCGGACGGAGCCGGGGTGGCTGGGGCGTTCCGGAATTCGGTCGGGCTCTTCTCCTTGGGCGCATGGAAACCGAGTGCCGGAGATAGCTGCGACATGCCGGTCTTGCTGTCGCGGATGCGGATGAGGCGAAGACGCTTTTGACTGTGGCATATGGTTGAGACGTCGGGCGTAGGCCCTTCGGCCCTGTGCAGGGACCCGCGTCGGGACTACGCTGTTTCGAGTCGCGCACCGGATTCCTGGGGGTACGCAAAAATGGCATCTCGCGTAGAACGTGCGGTCCTGTTTCCGGTGGTCATGGCGTTCGTAGGCTGCGTCCACGTCCACGCCTCCGAAGCGCAGGGCGGGCATCCGCGGCTCGACCGATTGACCCTCGACCAAGTAGGCGTGGCCCGTAGGCTGGACCCGGCCCGGTCGGGAGAGGACGGCAGCTACATGTTCCCCACGACGCTGGGCATAGGGCCGAGCTTGGGCTTCGACTCGGCCTGCGGTCCGTTCGTGGCGGACGTGCCGGCCGGCGATGGGAAGTTCAATGCGGTCTGTTACGTGGACGGCGACCGGGCTAAGCCCCTCGTGCTGGGGGAATGGAACCCAGCGGACTATGACGAGTTTAAAGACTCGGTCGCCGGCAGTAAAGTTGTCTGGCGTTACTGGAAGGTCCGTTACGACAAGAAGCTGGTATCGCTATCCCGATACGATGACGAGAATTACGACTTCGAGGTTCACATCCCCGACCGTAAAGCCCCCGCCGTGAAGAAGCGGCTGATCTCCCGCCTGACGGAGGGTGTCGCCGACCCCCATGCCATGGAACGCTGCAAGGACAATCCCGGGCTGGATGACGTCTCCTTCCGGGTGGCCTTCACGCGCGATGACGGGGCGCCTGCGCAGACGCGCCGACTGACCTTCCAGCGCTGCTCCGTCTCGGGCCGGATCGGCGGTCCAGCGATGGAGACGCAGCGCTCATACGTCAGTCCCGAGCGCGACGGCCTGATGGTCGTCACGCAGAGCGGCTCGAAGATCAGCACAGTGAGCTTCGCGTCTCTATTCGCTGAAGGAGATATCCCGCGATTGTGGCAGGCCGACCTCGGGAACTTCTTCACGGAGCGCCTGCTCAGCGGCGAGCCCCTCACGGTGGAGCATGCCGTGGTCAAACAGGGCGGGGTCGGGCATAGGGGAACCGTCGTCCTTCAGGCCGAGCGTTGAGGCCGCGCCTCGTCTTTCCAGCATTGAAAATGCGCGGGTCCTGCGCCGCGGCGTTCATCCGCAGGCACAACCTCTTTGCCGACGCCAAGCGGCCCCCGACCGACGCGCTCAAGAAGCTCTTGACGGCCAGGCCAAGCCGAAGGTGCGTTCCCGGTAAGCCTGCGCGTCTGCGGCGGCCGACCGCCGGAGTTTCCCTTCCTTCTGCCGCATCTTGGATCGCAATGCCGAACTATCCACGTGGATGGCTCCAAGGTTTTCCCGGACACCAGGGTAATGCGTCCCCAAATAATCGACGCGGCGAAAATGCTAGATTCCTTCCGGGACACGGCCGCCGCCCCCATGCAGACCGCCAAGCAGAAAATCGAAAGCGATTTCCACGACCGCTGGGCCCGGGAGCTCGACCCGGCGTCGCTGTCGGTCCGGGAAAGCTTCGAGGCGGCCACGGCCGTGGAAAACCGCTGGGCCCTCGAGCGGCTCTCCCCCATCGCCGGCCTCGACGTCGTCGACCTGGGCTGCGGCGCCGGTGAAGCCGCCGTCTACTTCGCCCGACAAGGCGCCCGGGTTTCCGCCTGCGACCTCTCCCCGGGCATGGCCGACGTGGCGCTCCGGCTGGCGCGCCTGCACGGCGCCGCGGTGGATGTCGCCGTTGCGGCCGCGGAAAGCCTTCCCTATCCCGACGCCGCCTTCGACCGGGTCTTCGCCAACGGCGTCTTGCACCATGCCGAGCTCCTCCCCGCTTTGCGCGAGGTCCGCCGCGTGCTCAAGCCCGGTGGCCGCGCCGCTTTCATCGAGCCCCTGCGCCACAACCCGCTCATCTCGATCTACCGGCGCCTGGCCGCCGGCAACCGGACTCCGACGGAGGCGGCCCTGGGCGTCGGCGACTTCGCGGCGGTGCGCCGCATCTTCCCCGGCATGGTCCACCGGGTGGTCTGGCTCTTCAGCCTCTA
>JAQUMZ010000385.1 GCA_028717865.1 Elusimicrobiota bacterium
GCCCAGTCGCCCAGGCCCGAGTCCGGGATCAGCGGACGCGAATAATCGGAGCACTGCCCCAGCCCCGTCAGCGCCGGCGCCAGGTAATGGACGGCCGCGAAACGGCCGAAGGTCAAGGCCGCCGTCAACTTGGAGGAAAAGTAGGGAACCCCGCCCGAGACCGCCTCGGGAAGAACCGCGATCCGGACCGTCCAGACGGCAGCGCCCACGGCCAGCAGGATCGCGTAGAGGCCGCGCCGCCCGGGCCGCCAGAATCGCCGGCTGTCGAATACCCAGTCGGACAGCGCCAGCAGCGCCGGGAAAAGAAACGCGGTCTCCTTGGTCAGCAAGGCCAGCCCGTAGAGCAAGACGCCCGCCGCCTGCCGCCGCCGGCTCGCCGCGCTCCCAAGACAGCGCCAGGCGCCCAGCATCAGGACCGCGACCAGCACCTCGGAGCGGCCCGTCGCGGCCGCGACCGCCTCGACGTGGACCGGAGCCGCGGCGAAGAACGCCGTCGCGGCCGCGGCCGCCTCCGGCGCCAGGCGCGACCGCAAGCGGTCCCACAACAGCAGCACGACGCCGGCGTGCAGCCCCAGGTTCGCCAGCCGGAAGGCCGGAACCCAGTCCCCCGTCGTCATGACTTGCAGCCAGAAGGTGAACATAAGGAAGGGGCGGTAATAGTGCACCGTGGCCGCCGGCCCCTGGACCGCCTCCCAGTAGCCCGTGGTCAGCAGACCCCACAATCCCCTCCAGCCGTCGTGAAGCATGAAGTTTTCCGCGATCAGGGCCGCGTCATCATGGAACATCTCCCGGCAAACCAGCAACGGCGCCCAGACCGCCAACGCGAGGAGCAGGACGGATCCGGGACACTTTGCGGCGTCGGCGATGCGCTTCATTATTTCAACACGCTAGGTAGGACAGATAAGCGCACGCGGCCCAGCAGGCCATGCCCGCGCGGACGGCGCAAGTCGACCAGGGACCCCGCATCAACCGTTCCAGACCCGCGCAGCAAAGGACGCCGTAGCAGGGCAGCAAGCCCACGGTATAGGACGCCTTCACCGAGCTGTAGGCGGGCACCATGACGAAAAGAGCCATCGCGGACGCCAGGTAAATCGCCAGGCAAGCCGCTGAAAAGCCCGCGTAGCGCCGCTGGGGAGACTCCCCGCCGCAAACGGCCGAAAGCGCGCCCACGAGTATACCCAGGGAAGGAAGCAGGGCCAACCACGATCCCGAAAGCATATAGCGGTAATCCCAGGGAGGCCGCGAGCGGAAAGTGATGATCGAACTCAGGTTCCCGTCAAGCCAGAGGGTGGAATAAAAGGCATCCCAGAAACCGCTTAAACTGGAGTAAATCGGCTGGCTCAGGGCTCGACCCCAAACCAGCAGCTGCGGCCAGGTGCGGTAACCGGGATACTGCCACCAAGCCAATCCCCGGGCAGGATCCCAACCGCCCATGAACGGCGTTCCCAGCGCCGCCCAATTGCGCGCATAATACCAGCCTGCCACCGCGACCGCCGTCAAGCCGGCGAGTCCCGCCCAAATGACGGCGTCGCGCCGGTCGCGGCCTCGAGCCGCGCGCATAATCCAGAACCCGGCCAAAGCCGGCGCCAAAAGGATGGCCGTTACCTTGGCCAACGCCGCCAGGCCCAACAACGCCCCGGCTGCCAGGGCCGCGCGGGCCGCGGCCGGGCGGCGCCAAACCAGAACGATGACGGCCGCGCTCAATACGCCGCAAAGCCCTTCGTTGGAGACCGCCTGGCTTAGGTAGATATTCGCCGGCATCAATCCCGCCGCCGCCATGCCCATGACCTGAAGGTCGCGCCGATAGGGCCAGATCGCGCGCAAGGCCAGATAAGCCAGCTCCACCTGCAAAGCCCCGCACAAAAATGGCAGCAAGCGCAGGAGGCGGGCGACCGTATCCGGCTCGAAAAATCGCGATAACGCCGCATAGGCGGGCGCCGAAAGCATGTAATAGAGCGGCGGCTGGAACATCTGCCAACCTTCGTTGGCCAGGGGCACGCGCCATGAACGAGCCATCAAGGCGATGTAGTCCATGTGCGCCCCCACGTCGTAGCCGACGTTCAGAGGGACCTTGGGGATATTGTTCAGGGCGAGCAGCCCCCAGGCGGCCAGGAACAGCCACCGCCACAGCGCCGGCGTGAGCGCGCGGCCGTGCAGCCAAACGGGACCGCTCCCTGTATGGAGGCACCATGACCACAGGAAGGCAAGCAAGAAAAACGGCAAAAGCGCGGGCAGGCGATCGAGGAAAGCGGCGCCCGCCGAAGGGAAGCAGTGGGAGAGCTCGGCTTGCGAACCCGAGCCCAGCGTTCGGGCGGCGCTCCAAGAACGGCCGTCGCGGCTGGCCGTCCAACCGGCGTCCGTCTCCACCGCGCAGCCGCGCAGGGCCGCTCTCACAGCCGCCGGCCCGCCCCGGTTGCGCACCGCGATAAGCACCTCATGCCTGCCCGGACCGACCCGGGGCAGCGCGATGCTTCGTGTACCGCGCCACTCGGCCGGGGGCGCCGATGCGAGCACGATCCGCCCATCAAGGCGCGCTTCGGCCGCACGCAAGGCTGAAAGTTCCAAACGCGCGGATGCCGGGGCATCCAGCTCGAAATCCTTATGAAAATAGCCGACCTCGTCCGACCATGCGTGCGTACCCAAATGAATCGGCTCGGGGACCGCGATCCACCGCGCCCCCCGATCTTGGCGCAACAGCACCGCGGCGGGAGAGCGCGCCAGCCAAGCCGCCGCCCCCGCCGCGACGAGCGCCGCGGCCGCTAGAACCCAAGCGTTGCGTCTCAGGGCAGCCCCCACACGGGATGCCACTGGGGGATGAGCCGCACGTCCTTGAGCAGGGCGCGGGCCTGGCGCAGGAAGAAGATCGTCTCCCGGGGCGCGGGGGGCTTCTGCCCCCGGCAGGGGGTGGCCGGCTGCAGGACCAGGGGAATGTCCGGGGCGCTCTCGTTCATCAGCCGGATGACCTGCCGCCACTCCGCTCGGGTGGTGCGGGCGGTAAGCACCACCTTCACGAAACACTTCTCCGGCGCCACGCGCAGGAATTCCAGATGCCGCGTCCACAGCTCCCGCCCCCCGGCCGAGGGCGGCTTGACGTCCATCGCGACCAGGTCGCACAGCG
>JAQUMZ010000386.1 GCA_028717865.1 Elusimicrobiota bacterium
GGCCAGGATGCCGGAAGCCTCGGCGCGGGCAATTGCGTTCAAGAGGTTCGGCATGGCCAAGGAGGGGACTCCGGGTCCGTCAGGAGACCTGGGCAATTATAGTAAAACCTCAGCGCCGAAGGCCGTAAAGCTCGGCTGTGACCCCGGCTCGCAAAGATACGAATCCCAGGCGCCGTGCGGGCAGCGAGCCGGAATCGATTCGAGCCTGCAAGCCGGAGTTCGCGCGGTTGAGGAAAACAGGCAATTCTTCGGGAGGGATGCCCCGGACCATCAAGAGCATGTCCGCGTTCTTGTCCTTCAGCCGTATGAGCGCCGCTTCCACGGAGGTCTGGGCATAGCCCAGGCTGATGAACCGGAAGGCATGGCCTTGGGCGGCGGCCAGGCAGGATAGGTTGTTGGCGTTGAAGCCGGGATGCTCGACGCCTACCGCGATGACGGAATCGGGCCGGGCGTTGCGGGCCACGGCCGATACCGCGGCCTCGCGGTCGAAGGCCTCGGCGCGCGCGGGGGCGCCATTGTGGGCCAAGGCAGCCCGGTTGGGGATCCCGAATGTTTGCGCTGCGAAAACCGCCGCGGGCGGCAGCAGAAGCAGGGACAAGAGCGCGGTCCGCCTGGGCGTCGCGGTCAGGGAGGCCGCGGCGGCGCCCAGGGCCACGGCCAACGCCGGCAAGGCCGGGGCGATGAACCGGACGTCCTTGTTGACTCCCAGGACCAGGACGAGCGCCGGCACCAGGAACCAGGCCGCCAGAAGGCTTTCGGCCCTGGTCCAGACGAAGCCGCGTCCGCAGGCCAGCCACGCCGACGCGGCCAACAGCGCCGCGCAAACCGCGTAAGGCCAGGACAAAGCGTCGCGCCCGAAATTGCCTAGGAATATAATTGGACCGGAGAGCCAGCCGGCGGCGCCGTGGTAATCCGAGGCGATCCTTCCGAAGCCCGCGCTCCAGCCGAAGCCCACGACATAGGGCAGATTGAACGCATACCAAGTCGCCGCCAAGGCCAGTCCGATCGCCAGTGTGCGTCCCGCATTACGGATCAACTCGCGTCGCCGCAGCCATGCCGGACCCAGCAGGTAAAGGGGAAACAGGGATTTGGTAAGAAGGCCCAGCCCCAAAAAAGTCCCTCGAATAATGGTCCGGTAGGGCTCGCGGTCGGGCGCGTCGATGATGGCCCATACCGAGGCCGTCACCAGGCAGGTCAAGACCGTTTCGACCAGGTAGACGCGCGAGAGCCCGTAAAGCAGGGGCATCAACGAAGCCGCCATCGAGGCCGCCAACCCCGCCTTCTCTCCATAAAGCCTGCGTCCGATCCGGAAAACGAAATACATGGTAAGGGCGAAGGCCAGTTCGTTGACCCACAAAGCGACCCGTTCGCCGGTCCCGAAAAGCGCGTAGAGCGGCAGGGGCAGCACCGATATGAGGGGGGCCTTGATGCGGAATGCGTCTACATAAGCTTGGGCCGCGCTCCATAAATCGTGCTTGAGGGCTTGATGGATTCTGAAACTGACTTCCAGATACCACGCGTCGTCGAATGCCGGCGCGGTTCGATTCGCGGCGATGTGCCAGGCATTAGCGGCCAGGACCGCGGCGCAGGTTGTCGCGGCGGCGGTGCGTGCGCCTTTCATCGGGAAGACTTGGCTGGAGGAGCGGCCGGCTTGCGCCATTCGTCGCGATCGTAACGATAGATGAAAAGGTTCCCGTAAGGGTAGCGCGCGAGTTCCCGGCCCTGCCATGATTCCACGGCTGCTTCTTCGGTGAATTGCATCCGGGGCGAGACGATATTAACCGTCAGGTCCGGGCGGCCCGAAGCCAGACGCAGCGCGCCGCCTATGTCGTAATGAGCCGCGAATACCACCACCGGGTTGAGCCTGGTGTTTATTTCGCCGGGCACCCCGGCGACCAGTACGGTCGCGGAGTGGGGAAGCGCGGCCGCCTTCGCCGAGCACTTGGCCAGCAGATCATTTTGAATCCGCCAAGATAATGCATAACGGCTTGCCGTATGCCATTCGCTCCACAAACAGGCCGCGGCGAATGCCGACAGCAGCGCGATTTGGCCGCGTCGGAATGCGGGAAAGGCCGAGCGCAGGGCGTCCAATCCTGCCGCCAGCAGCAGGCCGCCGGCCAGGGCGCCGACGGCGCTCGTGCGCGCCATGACGCCGGTCACGGCGGGCAGGTAGGCTTGGGTGAAGGCATAGGGGAGGTTCGCGGCGGCGAAGGCCGCGATCCCAGTTGCGGCCGCCATGATCCGGCTCGATCGTCCCGATTCTCCTTCGCCAGGCTCTATTTTAAGCAGCCGGGCGAGCCCCCAGGAGAGGCCCGCCAGTATCGCGATGAGGCCTAGGCCGAAATCGTGCCAAGCCGCCGGCGCCGTGCGCAGGCACAAGCGCAGGATGCGCCAGGACAGGCAGGAAAAGCCTTCTTGGAAGGTTTTAAAGAAATGCCCGAGGGAAAATCCCACGGGCCGCTGGCTAGGCAGGCCGAATACCCAGCAGAAAGCCGCCCGTTGCCAAAACAACGCCGCGGCGAGAGTGATGCCGTAAGGTGCGAGCATGAGCAGGGCTGAACGGAAGGCTTGGAGCCAAGGTTTGCCCGCGCCCTTGTCCCCGGCCACGGAGGCCGCGCCGAGCAGCAGGGGCAGGAAGGCTATGGACTCATAGGAAAGCATGGCCAGAAGGTAGCACGCCTGGCCGGCGGCCAAGAACGATTTGCGGCGGTTTTCTTGCCAGCGCGAGTGGAGCAGGAGGCTGGCCAGGGCTAGGTCCAAGGCGGCGGTTTGGCCGGAGGCGGAAAGCCAGTAGTGCGTGACGGCATGGTTGGGGTAGAGCAGCGCGATCCCCGTAGCGGTCAAGGCCAAATCCCGGCGTTTGAGCAGGCGCGCGAGGAGGGAATACAGCAAAAGGCCCTGCGTTATCTCCAGGAGAAGCATGGCCAGGTGATACGGCAAGGGGTTCAGGCCGCCGACGGCGTGGAACAATGCGAATTGCGGGAGATTCAGCGGCCGCACCGCGAATCCCGCCTTGGCCAACCTGGCCATCCCGCCCCAAAAGCTTCCGTCCTCGGTCAGGAACTCGAGCAGAACCCAGTCGTCGTGATAAAAGCCCAATTGCCC
>JAQUMZ010000387.1 GCA_028717865.1 Elusimicrobiota bacterium
GCCACCGAGGCGACGCTTCCGGTCAGGGACACGAAAGCCTTGCCGCCCATGGCCATGGCCAGGCGCACCTCGATGAGGCGGACGTCGGCCGCTTTGACGGCCGCGTCGGCGGCCTCGATCAGGGCGGAAACCGAGAACGACTCGACCACGCCCAGGGCCTGGAGCCGCGCCACCGCCGCGGTTCCCGAGATCGCGGGCAGGACGTCTTCGTGGATGTTGGCGATGAGGAAGCGGTCCACGAGGCTGGCGCCGGCGCGTTGGGCCCCGGCCTCGACGCCGGCCTGCACGTCGGCGACCGCGCCCGCGATCAGGACCACGTACTTGCCCGGGCAGACCGTGCGCGCCAGCAGCAGGCGCACCGGCGCCGTCTTGAGCATCTGGTCGGTCGCGTCGAAGCCGCGGGCCATGCTGGAGAGCTCGATTCCGCCGATCGCGTTGTTCATGTTGGCCGTTGCCTTCCTGGGTTGATTTTATCCTCAGCCGGCGCTTATCTCCACGAAATCCTCGATCGCGGTCACCCGGCCGTCTATGCTGGCGTGGAGGGGGACGCCCAACTCATCGGGAGCGACGTCGGCGATCAACTCGCCGCGGTGCACGGGCCGGCCGACCGAGACCACGGGCCGGGCCGGCGCGCCCGCGTGCTGCTTGAGAAGAATGCGGACCACGGGCGGGGCGTAGGGCTCCTGGCGCAGCGGAGCCTCGGCCTCGTAGCGCGTCAGGCCCAGGCGCTCCTTGAGTTGGGCGGTCGGGATCTTGCGCCAGGGCCGGACGGGGTGCGGGCGGGGCTCGGCGCCCGCCGTGAGCGGCGAATCCTTCCCGCCCCGGGCTTGGGCGCAGAAGTCGGCTTTGACGCCGGCGCAGACGTCGCCGGGATCGAGTTCCTCCGGGCAGGAGAACAGGCTGCAGAGCTTGCATTCGCTGCAGAGCAGCCCCCAAGGGCTCCAGGCCCGGCGTTCGGGAGCGGCGAAGAGCAGGCCGCGCATGACCTTGTGCGGCTGCACGGGGTAGCCGAGCAGGTAGCGCGGGCAGAGTTCGGTGCACAGGCAGCACTGATCGCAGGCCGACCGGCCGCGGCGTTCGCGGGCCGGCCGTCCGGCGGCCTTGCGCCGCACCAGCGGATGCTCCTTGGGCAGGACGATGAGCCCGGCGCTGGTCTTGGTCAGCGGCCGCGAGAGATCCTCGGCCAGACGCCCCATCATGGCTCCGCCCTCCAGCACGGCGAAGTCCTTGACGGCGGCGCCGCCGGCCAGGTCCAAGGCTTGGGACAAAGGGGTTCCGATGGGAAGGCGCAGGGTACGGGGGGATTTGACGGCTCCGGCCACGGTCAGGAAAGTGTCCACCACGGGCGAGGCGGACGCCCGGGCGATGTTGTAGGCCGTCTCGACGTTATTGACGACGACCCCGACCTGGATCGGCAGGCCGCCCGGGGGAATGAGCCGACCGGCGACCTCGAAGACCTGGCAGAACTCGTCTCCGGCCGGGTAATAATCGTCCAGGCGGTGCACCGACAGCCCGGACTGACCTGCCAACGCGCGCTCCACGAGCGCCGCCAGGTCCGCGTGCTTGGCCTTGACGGCTATGACGCCGCGCTTGGCGCCCACGGCCTCGACCAGCAGGCGCAGCCCCCGCGCGACGTCAGGCGCGAAATGGGCCAAAATCTCGCGGTCCTTTTGCAGGAGGGGCTCGCATTCGGCGGCGTTGATGATGACCGTGTCGGCCCGCGCGGAGGCCTTTACGTAGGCGGGAAAGCCCGCGCCTCCGGCGCCCACGACGCCGGCGCGGCGTATGGTCTCGGCGAGAGAAGTCGCCACGAGAGAATCCTACTAAATGGAAGGGAGGTTCGCGCGCAAGGCGGTATGCGGAACCGAAGAACTGGACGATATCTCGCCCAGTTCCACCGAACTTAATACTATCGGCGCGACTGAGGAAGGGTCGCGCCGGCCTCGCGATCCTGCGGATCGCGAGGGGGTTTAACGGCTGCGGCCGCAGGAATGCCTCCTTACGCCGGCCTCCCGCCGTACCAAGGTTCGCGCGCGGTCGTGCGGCGCGCGAACCCGCGCGCGCCCTATTCCTCGTGCGCGCGCAAGGCGGTATGCAGATCCGAAGAACTCGGCACAATCTGGCCCAGTTCCACGAACTTAATACTATCGGCGCGACTGAGGAAAGGTCGCGCCGGCCTCGCGATCCTGCGGATCGCGAAGGGTTTAACGGATGTGGCCGTGGCAATGCTGCCCATCGCGGCCTCCCGCCGTACCAAGGTTCGCGCGCAAGGCGGTATGCGGAACCAAGGAATCGGGCGATATTTCGCCCAGCTCTTCTGGGAGGGGTGCGCCAGCCTTTAATGACGCCTTAGTACGAGGCGAAACTGGCGCCCCGCGCGTCCTTATGCGTGCAGTCTATGAATACGGTTCCGTTGCAGGGGGATTCGGGGGCCTGGACGTAGCCCCAGCCGCCGCTGTCGCGCAGCTTGGTCTCGTCGAGCTTTCCGCCCGCGCAGACCGCGCCGTCGTAGACCGCGACTTCGGAGCTTTGAGGATGGTTCTTGAGCCGCAAGACCGGAATGGCGGGAAGCTGCCGCGGCACGAGATCGGTCAAGCGGGCGGGGTAGCTGCCCTGGCTTTCCGAATAGTGGATCGAGACGGCCGATCTTATCGAGGCCAGGGCTTGCCGGTCGGCGCCCTCCTGGGCCAGGGACGCTATGCCGCCGAGCTTGGGCAGCGCCAAGGCGGCGATCAGCCCGGCGAGGAACAGCGCGGGCAGGATCACGGCCAGGGCGATGAGCAAGGCCTTGCGGCCGGTGCCGATGGGCTCTATATATACGACCCGGGTGTCGGCCAGGTAGTCGTGCAGGGCGCGCTTGCGGGAAGTGAAAGCGGCGATGATGAAGCCCAGGCCCAGGACTATGCCCGAGAGCAGATAGCCGGCCCAGCGGCCCAGGCAGCGCAGGTAGGTCAAGGGCGAGCCGTCCATGCGCACGATGGCGACGCCGGCGGCCATCTTGCCCACGTTCTGGCCTTGATAGGCGACGGGCATCCAGACGAAGTAGGAAATTCCCAGCAGCGAGCCCAGGGCGGCGGCCGCGGCCGCGGGCAGCCCGAGTC
>JAQUMZ010000388.1 GCA_028717865.1 Elusimicrobiota bacterium
CGCAGAGACCGGCCGGCCGATTCGCGCATGCATTCAGTTTAATTCATTGACGCCGGCATGGGGAAGGGGGGCCGGACCCCGTGCTACAATGTCATGGTGAAAATCGGCTTGATTTATCCGCCATCCAACTGCCGGCATCAAGAAGCTTTCCCGCTGCCGAATATATCGCTGCCGGTGCTGGCCGACTTTTTGCGACGAGCGGGCCATGAGGTGCTTTTCTTTGATTTAGACATCCCGTTCATCAAAGCCCTCCGGACCGCGCAGTTAAGCAGCGAAATCCCCGGCTTGACGGGTTACGAAACGGTTCCCGCATATCTGCGCGACAGACTGCCGGCGGACCGGGCCGAGGGCTTATCGGCGTTCCAGAAATGGCTGCGGGCTAGCCTCGCCCTGGAAAAATGCGACCTTTACGGGATAACCTTGCGCGACGTCAAAGAGGACCTTTTTATACTGAACTCCGCGGCGCTCATCGCGCGGGAGATCAAAAAGCGGTTCGCCGCTCCGGTCGTGCTGGGTGGAGAGTTCGACTATTGGGAAGCCTGGAAGTTCCGCGTCATTCTGCGGCGCTATCCCGTCTTCGACTACGCTATATGGGGCGACGCCGAGATCCCGCTTTTGCGATTGGTGGAGCATCTCGGCCGCCGAAAGGCCGAGCCGGCCCAAGCCTTCGCCAGGCGCGGGTCGGCCGTCATCGAATACGGCGGCATGGAGCCGCCGCCCAAGATCTGCACCACCGCGGACTATGCGGGATATCCGCTGGAAGCCTATCGGGTGGGAATAGACGCCATTTCGGAACGCTACGATCTGCCGCCCGGACTGGCCTGCCCGCTGCGCGGACGCGCCGCCGCGGCCCGACCGAGGCTCTCCGTCCTATATCGCTTCGAGAACACTTGCCGCGGCCGTTGCGCTTTTTGCGCCAAGGGCGACCGCCCGGCGTCGTCCCGTCCCAAGAGCGCCGAGGCGATCGTCGCGGACCTGTTGGACTTGAAGGAAAGGGGCGTCACCGACATTATCTTCATAAACCCGAATTTCAACAACGACTACGACTTCGCCAGCCGCCTTTGCGACCGGATGATAGAAGCCGGTTTGGGCCTGCAATGGAGCGACAGCGCCAATGCCCGGGAACTGGACGCACAGCTCCTGCGCAAAATGCGCCGAGCCGGGGCGATCAAGCTGGCGTTCGGCATGGAAACCGCGAGCCGCCGCCTGCTCAAATACATCCGCAAGGGCGTAACTCCGGAAAGGCTGGCCGGGCTCTTGCGCGATTCCAGCCGATTGGGGATATGGAATCATATCGATATCATAGGCGGGATGCCCACCGAGACCGCGGAGGATATCCAGGAAACCGTCCGTTTTATCCGGGGCAACGCCAAGCATATAGACAAGAGCAGCTTGAACGAATTCACCCTGCTGCCCCCGTCGCCATTCTATCGTCGCGCCGAGGCATTCGGCATCCGGCCGCATCGCATAAGCCACGCGCTGTCCGTGCTCCGCCGGGAATCATATGCGACGTTCGATGAAACGGAAGGACTGCGTTGGCCGCAAAAGTCCGTTCAAATCTGGGAGTCTTGCCGGGATGTAACCGAGGCCATCGCGGAATCTTCGTTGTTTTGGACGCTGGATTTGCAGCACAATCACCTCTTGATGCAGCTTTATGCGGCCCTCGGGCATTCCCGCAAGCCCCTCATACGGAGGATATTCCAGCGGTGCGTGAGGCGCTTCAAGCCGTATTACTCCAACGAAGCCGCCCATGTGCGATTTAACAAGCATCATCATTTCCATCGCGATACGCTGGCCCACCCCTTCTACAACTTCACCGTGTCCCGCGGCAGGGAGTGAATCCTTTCATGGAGAAGATCGTTTTTTTGGGGAAGGGCGGCATCGGCAAGAGCACCATCGCCGCCAATGTCAGCGCGGCCCTGGCGCGCGAGGGCAAGCGGGTGCTCCACGTGGGCTGCGACCCCAAACAGGATTCAACCCTGCTGTTGATGGGCCGGCCCATCGTGCCGTTCGCCAGAGACATCGGCGGCCCGTTGCCCGGAGGCGTGCGCGACAGCATCCTGCCCGCGCGGCCTAAAGGCGTGCACTGCGTCGAGGCCGGAGGTCCCCGGCCGGGCGTGGGTTGCGCGGGCGTGGGCATAGCCTTGCTGCTGGAAGGGATGAAGTCCGAGGGACTGCTGCGCCGCGGCGCCTACGATGCCATGGTTTTCGACGTGCTCGGCGACGTGGTGTGCGGAGGCTTCGCCGCGCCCATGCGCAAGGGTTTCGCGGACAAGGCGGTCATCATCGCCTCCGAGGAGGGCATGGCCATCTATGCCGCCAACAACCTGCTGCGCATGGTGGCCAATTGCGCGGAAAACGGAGTCCGTTTGGCGGGCCTCGTCGCCAATGTGAAGGACGTCTCGGCGGCCGCGCCCCTGCTGCGTTTCGCCGCGCGGGCGAACACGGAGGTGCTCTGCGTCATCCCGCGCCATCCCGCCGTCGCGCGGGCGGAACGCGGCAATCATACCGTCGTGGAGAGCGAGCCCGGTTCGGAGCTGGCGCGGACCTTCAGCCGGCTTGCCGCCCGCCTCCTGGAACCGGTCCCGGCGCGCTCTTTCGCGCCGCTGGAACCCGCGGCGCTCTCCCGAATCATCAGCCGCGGCCCGCGGGAACAGGACGCGGCCTTGGCCAAGCCCCCCGCGGCCAGAGCGCTACGGCTGGCGCCCGCGGCGGATACGGCCGCCTTGGAACTGCGCGAGGTCCGGCACAACCAGATCTTCTGCAGCCTGACCGGTGCGGGGTTTCGCTGCCGCGTCATATTCATGCCGGCCGCATCCTCCGGCGGCGGCTTGCGGCGCAACGACTGGACCGTCTGCTTCGATCCTCGGCATGCGACCGTTCCCGCGGCGGCCAGGACGGCGCTGGAGCGGGCCTGCGGGAGCCTGGAGCGCCTGTCATTCGAGCAGCTCGTCAACCGCTTGCTGGCGGCGTCGGTGCGATCGCGAGGTTTGCAGGGCTGGTTTCGCTGGCAGGACCGCAACCGAGCCTGGTATCCCGGGGAGTCGGGAGGCCATCGCGGCGAGTTTGATCCATTTTTCTTTATCGACC
>JAQUMZ010000389.1 GCA_028717865.1 Elusimicrobiota bacterium
GTCTTGGGCGCGGCCAGCCTTACGATGCGGCGCGAACTGGGGGGCGGCGGCGCGATATCCCCGGGCGAGTCGGTCACGGCATCCGCCGGCCGGTCGGCCGCGGCCGCCGCGGGCTGGCCGGCGGGAGCCTCCGGCAGCGGCGCGGCGCCGGAGTCCTCCGCCGCCGGCGCGGGGGTCGCGGCTCGCGGCGCGGGCGCGGGAACCGCGGGCGGAATCGGCTCTACGACAGACGCTTCCCGGGCGGGAACCGGAGCGGCCGCGGGCGGAACCTGGCGAATCTCGGGCTGGGCCGCGGCGGCCGGCGGTCCCGGCCGGGCGACGGTCCGGCTCGCCTCCAGCCGCCGCCGCGCCTGGTTTTCCTTCTCCCGGTCATCCCGCTCCCTTTCCCTGCGCTCCCGCTCCTCCTCCTTTTCTTTTTCTTCCTTATCCTTCTCGGCCAGCCGGCCCCGCAGCGCGTTAAGTTCCTCGGTCAATTCCTGGACCCGCGCCTGGACGATAAGCAGCTCTTGCCTGGCGATTTCGTCCGGCCTGGGCAAAACGGAATCCGGGATGCCCGGGGAAAAAATAGCGGCCAGCAATTCGTCGCCATCCTCGGCGGGCAAGGCCAAGCCAGCGCGCTGCCAGCGGCCCAGGACGCCGTCGCCGGTATCAAGCGCGGCCCCGACCGCGGCGGTCGCGCGCGAGGCGCAAAGCTCGTTGAGTTCCTCTACGTCGCCGGCGCAGCGCCAGTCCGTCTCGGCCGTGCCCGCGCTCTCGCCCAGACAGACCAGGGTCTCCGGGCACAGACCGGCGGCCGGACCAAGCTCTTCCTTGGCCAACGGCCCCATGATCTGGGAATCCTTATATACCCAATATTTCATATGCGCCGGCCACGTAAGGATAGCCCTGCCCTTGTTACGTTTTCAATACGATATGGTCAGGGGCTGTCAGCGGCTGCGGCTCGCGCCGCAATGGCGGGGATGAAAACGCCGGAAAAAGCCTAGGCTTCCCGCCCGGTTTCCTCTCCGACGCCGCGGAAATCATGCGCGGATTCGGAAAATTCGGGGACGCTTTCCGACGTGCTCTGGCAATTGATGCAATAACGCGCGAAAGGAAGGGCGTTGAGCCTGGGCTTGGGAATGACCTTGCGGCACGATTCGCAAACGCCGTAAGTGCCTTTGTCGATCTTGCGCAATGCCGCCTCGATATGGTCGAGGGTCATGCGCTCGTTGTCGGAGAGCTCGAAAAGCAGCTCCTTCTCGATGGACTGGCTGGCCTTGTCCGCGTCGTCGCCGGTGTCCTGCTCGGCGCTCTCCTGCAACTGTTGGCTGCGCACCGTGCGCATCAAATCGTCGCGCATGGCCAGGAGCGTCCGTTTGACTGCGGCCATCCTCCCGGCTGGGACCGGCGCCGACTTGGGGGACTCGGCTTTGACGGCCGCCTTCTTTTTCATGGTCATGGTCCTCTCAGACTCCGAAGTGGCGGACATAGTATATCGTTTGGCTTCCGGCGCGCAAGACCCAATAAGGTCCCACCTAGCCGAGCCGGGCCGCGGCGGCGCGCAGCCGGCCGACGACCATGTCTCGTCCCATCAATTCGAGCATCAAAAACAGCGTGGGGCCCTCGGTGCGGCCGGAAACGGCGGCCCGCAGGGGGTGGAACACCTGCCCGGGCTTCAGGCCTCGGGAGGCGCAGAACCCCCGGATGGCGGCTTCCAGGGCCTTATCCGAGAACGGCTCGAAGCGGTCCAAAAGTTCCACGAGCCCCAAGAGCACGTCCTTGACTCCGGGAGCGGCCAGGACCTTGCCCCAAGCCTGCTCGGAGAACTCCACGTCCCGATAGAAAAACGCCAGCCGCTCCGGCACGTCCTTGAGCAGCTTGAACTTCTCGCGCTCCATGGCCGCGAGCCGCTCCAGCGGCGGGCCGGGCGGCTGGGGCACGAAACCCGCGGCCTCCAGGAAAGTCCGCGCCCGGGACACGATCTCGGCCGGGGCCAAGCCGCGCAGATATTCCCCGTTCATCCACTCGAGCTTCACCGGATCGAACGTGGCCGGGTTTTTCTGGCAACCCGACAGATCGAACGCGGCCACGAGCTCGTCCGGGCGGAAGAGCTGGCGGGAATCGCTCGTGGACCAGCCCAACAGCGCCAGATAATTGACCAAGGCCTCGGGCAGGAAGCCCCGATCGCGATAATCCAACACGGAGGTGGCTCCATGCCGCTTTGAAAGTTTGGTCCCATCCGGGCCCAGGATCATGGACAGATGCGCGAATTTCGGGGGCAGCCAGCCCAAGGCCTCGTAGATCCGCATCTGGGCCGGCGTATTCGACAGATGCTCGTCGCCCCGGATGACGTGGCTGATATTCATGGCGTGATCGTCGATCACGCAGGCGAAATTGTAGGTGGGCCCGCCCGTCGTCTTCTGGATGACCAGGTCCGGCTGCAGGCGGTTCTCGAAGCGCACCCGGCCCCGGATCAGGTCCTCGACGACGGTCTCGCCCTCGTCCGGCATGATGAAGCGCACCGCGGGCTTGCGCCCCGCGGCCTCGTGCTCCCGCCTTTTGGCCTGCGTCAGCCGCCGGCAGGGATCCTCCGGCCGGGTCCCCCCATTCGCGATGGCCGATTTGCGTGCGGCGTCGGTCTCCTCCTTGGTGCAGTAGCAGGGGTAGGCCCGGCCGGCGTCGAGCAGCCGGCGCACGTGCTCCTGGTACAAGGGCAGGCGTTTCATCTGGTAATACGACCCGCTGCCCCCCTTCTCCCGCTCCAGGTCGAGCGGACCCTCGTCCCAGTCCAGGCCCAGCCAATTTATGGAGTCCAGGATGGCGGTGACCGAGGCCTCGGTGGAGCGGACCTCGTCGGTGTCCTCTATGCGCAGCACGAAGACGCCGCCGTGGCGGCGCGCGAAGAGCCAGTTGTAAAGCGTGGTGCGGGCGCCTCCGATATGGAGGTAGCCCGTGGGCGAGGGGGCGAAGCGGGTGCGGATCGCGGGATTTTGGTTCATATTCGGGAACTCTCCAATAATTCCTGGGCGTGCCTGCGGCTGGCCTCGGTAAGGGCCCGCCCGCCCAGAAGCCGGGCCACCGCCTCCAGACGCCCCTCGCCCTC
>JAQUMZ010000390.1 GCA_028717865.1 Elusimicrobiota bacterium
CCTCAGGCGCAATCTCTGTCGGTTTTCCGTCGTCATTGTCCTTATTATGGCAATTAACCATGTTTGTGTCAAATACTTGTGGATTGTCTGTTGATATGTCATTAATGACAATGTGACCATCTTTATATGTCAGTATTGCTGGTATTAAAAATTTAAAACAATAATTAGTGCCATGTTAATGACATGGTCCTGTGGATGGACCTGTGGAAAATCGCCTCTGGAGACGGGGCCTGGCTGAGCCGAGGCGTGGTTGCGGGGCGGCCCGGAGGAGGACGCGGATATCGCCGGGAGGGATGGGATCAAAAGGCTTTTCTGCGGCCCATTTTCCCCCCCTTTATGACCCTCAGAAGGGGGGCTCTGGAGCGCTGCTGGGGCCCTTTTGGGGGCTTTAAGGGGGCTGGGGGCGGCTAGAAGCGGCCGAAGGCTTCCAAGGCGTATTTGCGGGCCTTGGCGCCGTTGGCATTGGAGGCGGTGCCTGCGCTGAAGAAGGCGGCCGTGAGGGATATGCCGAAGCGGTCCTGCACGTTGTAGCGCAGGCGCACGTCCCATTCGGTGCCGAGGGTGCGCTTGCCGGCCGTGGTCCGCTCCGCCTGGAAGAGGTAGTAATCGATGTCGAGGATATAGCCCTTGTAGGCCGGCGGGGTGAACCCCGCGCCGACGACGATGATGCCGGAGTTGCCGGGCCTCAGACCGCTGACCGCGCCGGTGGATATGCCATTGGCGCTGTAGGGGGTGGCTGCGAAGAACTCCCCGAAGCCTGAGCGCTCCAGGCCCGAATACTGGTGCCCATGGGAAGGGAAGAAGGCCTCATCCGTGGTCGGCGTCCCGAGGTCGTCGCCGGAACCGCGGGCCACGGACATGCGGGCGATGCCTTCTCCGAGGCGCGGCAGGCTCTGCTTCCATTTGGCCTTGACCACCTGGGCGTTGCCGTTGTATGTGATATGGTTGCCGACCTTGGGCTTGACGCCGCCGGCATAGGTGGAGTCGGTGACGGTCGTGGGGCTCGCCGACCCCTTCTGCATGGCCGCCTCGCCGTCGAAGACGATGGGGCCGTAGCTGAGGTTGTAGTGGATGCTGGTGAAGCTGCGCAGGGCCTTGTTGACCACGCAGGGGAGGGTCTGGTTCGTGTTGGCGTCCACGAAGGAGCAGCCGTAGATGGGGAAGTTCCCCCGCTCGCGCTCGAAGAGCTGGTTGAGCTGCCAGACCCCCTCGCTGGGCAGGTCTACCGAGAAGCCGAACAGCGCCAGCGAGGTCTGCGGATTCATGTTGGGGTCGTCAAGGCGCTGGGAATTGCGGTCGGCGAAGACGAAGGCCTCGGTCTTCATCCCCCACCAGGGCAAGTCCCCCCGCACGGTGACTCCGGTGAGTCCCGCCCCATCGTCATCGAGCAGCAGCCCGCTGCCCAAGCGGTAGGTCTGGCGGCCGAAGGTCGTTTCAATGGGATAGCCGAGGAATCGGTTGATCTTGATGTAGGCGTTCTCCAGGAAGGGGGTGAAATCCGAGGATGGGTAGTTGGCCGCGACCCGGTCGAAAGGGGACTGCAGGGCGGTGGAGGAGCCGGTGACGCCCAAGGCGCGCAGGGTCACCCCCACGTCCATGCTCATGTCCTCGCTGCCCTTGCGCTCCAGTGAGATCCGGCGCACCGCCACTCCTAGCCTGGCGTCGTTGGCGATGAAGGAGTGGTTAAATTGGAAATCCTTGCTTCCCTCGAGGTTGAGGTTCTGGTAGGAGACGGCCCGCATCTTGTAGGAGGCCGTGACGTCGAGGTTGGCGGCGTGGGCCGGAAGAGCGGTCAGGGTCAGGAGCGCCGCGACGCATATCCGTCGTGCCATGCGGGATAATCCTAGCAAATTGTGGGCTTTCCGAGCGAAATTCAAATTTCAAGACCTGACCCCGGCATTTGAAAATCAAAACCCCCTGCGGCAAGCCGCAGGGGGTTTTGTTGCTAGGTCTTGTTCTTTAGAACTTGACCGACACGTCGAACGCGCCAAGCATGGCCGCGCTCGGGTGGTTGCCCAGGCGGTTCTGGTTGACGATGTTCTTGATGTAGCCGCCCGGCTGGAAGTTGCCGAAGGTGCCCTTCAAGGACACGTTCTCGGAGTGCTTCCACTCAGCCGTCACATCGAGTTCCGAGCCGATGTGCCGGTTGCCGGCTGACCGAGCCATGCCGTCGGCGCGGCCGAGGTCCTGTCCCGCCCCGTAAGGGAGGCGATGGAAGCGGAAGTCATAGTACGCCACGCCCGCGGTCAGCTTGTTGAGGGCTGACGGGGTGGCCTTGACTCCGAGCCCCCAGATGACCCGGTTCTGCAGGCCGTTGCCCGCAGTGCCCATGGTCCCGCCGAAGTTGATGCCCGTCGGGTTGTTCGCGTTGAACCGCCCGTAGATGGCGCCCGGGTGGTAGTCGGTGGCGATGGCCTGGAAGGTCTCGTTCGCGCCGTAGCCCGCGAAGTTTGCGCGGCCGGTGCCCAAGCCGAACTGGGCCCACGGGTTGAAGTTCCCGATCCCTTCGACGTCAGCCTTCATTCCGCCGTCCACAAGGACCGCGCGGCCCTTGAAGTTCGTCGCGCCCCCTACCACCGTGCGGTCCTCGCCGAGGTTCTGCGCGTACTCGACCGAGCCGTACACGCCGCCGAACTTGGCCTTGACCTTGAGACCCGGAACGTAGAGGTTGCTGTTCTTGTTCTCCGCGCCGAAGTTGCTG
Source organism: Elusimicrobiota bacterium (assembly GCA_028717865.1). Taxonomy (GTDB): domain Bacteria; phylum Elusimicrobiota; class Elusimicrobia; order UBA1565; family UBA9628; genus UBA9628. The sequence continues at coordinate 2,702 of JAQUMZ010000390.1, forward strand.
GAGACCGAGTCGCCGTGGCGCATCATGTTCCAGACATAGACCTTGGCTTCGATGTTCTCATGGCCCTTGTTGCCCACGATGAAGCCGCGGACGTCTACCCGCGCGCCGGTCATGGGGTCGACGCCGCCGGCGTTCGCGTTGGCGTCAGGCTCGAACATCACGGCCGTGGCATAGGCCTTCTCGCCGGTCCAGTCGAAGCGGCCGCCGTCGATGGCCGTCACGTTGAACCCGTACTCGTCGTACTTCGGTCCGAAGTAGGCGATGAGGTCGCCCGGCTCGCCGAAGAACATGCGGCCGACGGTGGTGTCGATCAAGCCGAACACCTTGTCTATCTTGAAGTACGCCTGGTCCAGGACCACGTTGTTGCGCCGCGGGATCG
>JAQUMZ010000391.1 GCA_028717865.1 Elusimicrobiota bacterium
GAGAAGGCCCGCGGCTGGGCGCTGCGGACCGTGCTGGGCGTGGACGTCGAGCAGCGCTCGCTGGACTTCAACCAGGAGGGCCTGCGGGGCCAGACCGCCCTCATCGAGAGCATCCTGCGCACCACCCGGCGCGGCTCCATACTCGACGAATCCATCCTGGCCGACGAGTACCGGGACCTGGCCGGCTGCCGTCAATGCGCCTTCTACGTGCGCCTGCGCGCGTGCGTCAAGGAGCGCGCGGCCGCCTCGGACCCGGGTTTCCGGGTCAACCTTTCCCTGCCCCGCGACCGGTTCACCGAGGGCGACGAGGCCGGCATCCAGGCGGCGTCCACGCGCGGCGCCTATCTCTACCTTTATGACGTGGGGATGCAGTCGGAGACGACCCTGCTGGTGCCCAACGAGGCCGTGCCGGAGGTCCGCCTGGAGCCCGGCCGGCCCTGGGAGTATCCGGACGAGGCGGCCCGCCGCCGGGGCGTGCGCCTGGTCGCGCAGTTGCCGCCGGGCTCGCCGCCCGTGTCCGCGGAGACCGTGCGCGCCGTCGTCGTCAAGGCCCCGCTGCCCGCGTCGGTCTACGATCCTTCCGACGGCGGCTATCTGGGCGTCCTGCGCCGGCTCGACGCCTCGGGCGCGGAGTGGACGGAGGACGCGGCCGCCTTCGCCATCTACCCGGTCAAGGCGCGATGAGCGGCGGGCCCGCCATCGCGATCGTCGGGCTGGGGGGGATATTCCCCGACGCCGGCGACCCCCTGCGGCTCTGGGACAATATCGCCGAGGGCCGCTGCGCCTCGCGGGAGGTTGCGCCCGGCCGCTGGGTCCTCGACCCCGACGAGGTTTTCGACCCGGCCCGCCCGGCTCCGGACAAGGTCTACTCCCTCAAGGCCTGCTTGATCCGGGATTTCGATTTCGACGCCTCAGGTTTCGAGCTGGAGGAGCCCTTCCTGCGCCGCCTCGACTGCGCCTGCCAGCTGGCCTTGCACGCGGCGCGCTCGGCCTGGCGCGACGCGGGCGGGGCCGCGGGCCTGGACCGCCAGCGCATAGGCGTGGCCATCGGCAACATCGCCCTGCCCACGGACGGCGCCGCGGCTTGGGGGCGCGAAGTGCTTTTCCCCGTCCTTTCCGAGAGACTCCTGGGCCGGCGGCTGGGCGCGCCGGCCGGGACCGGCCCCATCCAGCGCTTCGCGACCGGCCTGCCGGCGGGCGTGATCGCGCGCGCCCTGGGGCTGGGCGGCGGCAGCCTGGCCCTCGACGCCGCTTGCGCCTCATCGCTCTACGCCCTGGCGTGGGCCTGCGCGGAACTGCGCGCGGGGCGCGCCGACGCGATGCTGGCCGGGGGCGTCTCGCGTCCCCAAAGCCTCTACACCCAGATGGGCTTCAGCCAGCTGCGGGCGCTGTCGGCCTCGGGCCGTCCCGCGCCGTTCGACGAGTCGGCCGACGGCCTGGTGGTGGGGGAAGGCTCGGGCATGTTCGTGCTCAAACGCCTCGAGGACGCCGAGCGCGCGCGGGACCGCGTTTACGGCGTCATTCGAGGCATCGGGTTGTCCAACGACGTGGGCGGCAGCCTCCTGGCGCCCAACACCCCCGGCCAGCTGCGCGCCCTGCGGCGCGCCTACCGGGAGGCCGGCTGGTCCGCCTCCCAGGTGGACTTCATCGAATGCCACGCGCCCGGGACCCCGACCGGAGATCCCGTCGAGGTGGCGAGCCTGCGCGCGCTTTGGGGCGAACGCGGCTGGACGGCGGGCCAATGCGCCATAGGCTCGGTGAAATCCAACGTCGGGCACATGCTGACCGCGGCCGGAGCGGCCGGTTTGATGAAAGTTTTGCTGGCGCTGGAGCGCAAGACGCTGCCGCCCAACGCGAACTTCAAGCGGCCCGCGGCGGCCCTGGGCCTCGAGGCCAGCCCTTTTCGCGTCGACGCCCGCGCACGTCCCTGGGAGCGGCGCGACGCCCAGACCCCGCGCCGCGCCGCGGTAAGCGCCTTCGGCTTCGGGGGCATCAACGCGCACGTGCTCATCGAGGAGCACGTGCCCGCCGCGTCCGGGCGCGTCGCGGCGGTCGCGGCCGCGCCGCGTACCGGTCCTCCGATCGCCATCGTGGGCATGGAGGCGCGTTTCGGCCCCTGCGCCGGCCTGCGTCCCTTCCAGGAGCTGGTTTTGGGCGGCGCGGCGCCGCGGCCGTCGGCGCCCGCGGGGCGCTGGTGGGGGGCGGAGCCCGCGCTGCCGGGCTTTTACATGGGCGAGCTGGGCGTCAGGACCGGCGGCTACCGCATACCGCCCAAGGAAATGGAGGAGATGCTGCCCCAGCAGCTGCTCATGCTCGATACCGCGGTCCGGGCCTTGGCGGACGCCCGCTTGAAGGAGTTCCCGGCGGAGTCCGCGGGCGTCTTCATCGGCTTGGGGCTCGATCTCAACACCACGAACTTCGACTTGCGCTGGGCGCTGGGGCCTCAAGGCCGGCGCTGGGCGCGCGAACTGGGCTGGCGGCTCTCCGAGGCCGACGAGGCGCGGTGGCTGCGGCTTCTGCGCGAGCAGGCCGGGCCGCCGCTTTCGGCCAACCGCACGATGGGCGCCTTGGGCGCCATCGCGGCCAGCCGCATCGCCCGGGAACTGCGCGTGGGCGGCCCGAGCCTGGCCGTCATGGGCGAGGAGAGCTCCGGGCTGCGCGCCGTGGAGGCGGCGGTGCGGGCGTTGCGCGGCGGCGAGATCGACGCGGCCATCGCCGGGGCGGTGGACGTCGCGGACGTGCGCGCCGCGCTGGGCAGCCACGGCCTGCGCCCATTCTCCGCCGCGGGCCGGGCGCGGCCGTTCGACGTCGGCGCCGACGGCGCGGTGCCCGGCGAGGGGGCCGCGGCGCTGGTGCTCAAGCGGCTGGAGGACGCCAAGCGCGACGGCGACCGGGTCTACGCCGTGATCCGGGGGCTGGGCTTCGCCTCCGGCGGGGGCGTCGACCGCCCGGCGGCGCACGCCCGGACCTACGTGGAGGCCCTGCGCCGCGCCTACGCGGACGCGGGGACGGACCCTTCCACCGTCGGCTACATAGAGACCCACGGCAGCG
>JAQUMZ010000392.1 GCA_028717865.1 Elusimicrobiota bacterium
GGAGAAAGAAGCCGCATGGCTCGCCAGCGCGCCCTCGCGCTTACCGGGGGCCTTTGGGCGTCTGACGCTTGATAACGATTTCGCGCAACGTCTTCTCGCCAATCCCTTCCTGCCTGCCACGAGTCTGGCCTCGGGCACGCAGCGCGCTTGGGCCAAATGCGCGGCCCGGGATTATGCTTTGGACGAAGTTACGGTGCGCGAACGTGTCATGCGCTCAGCGATTCGCGAGCAGACTGTGCCGCGACTGCGTTCGACCGAAGGGGTCAAGACGGCTGCTGCCGATCCCTTGGCGGACGAAGTTGTCAAGCAGTACTGCCTGTATAAACTCGCCTTCTTGGAAGCCTGGCAGGCCGACGCAGGGTTCGAGGATCTTTGCGAGCATGCCATCCTTCAGAACTATGTATGAAGCCCGGAAACGGCCGGGTGCCCTTAATCCAAACGGGTGATCTACTCTTCGCTCTCCGTGCAGTGGTATTGACGACCCCTGGGGAACAGGGGCAAAATAAAGAATCAACGCCACAGGGCGCAGCGGTACGGAAACCCCTCTTGCAAGATGCAAGGAGTTAGGAATGAGTTCCAAATCAGCTTCGGTGGTGCAGACCATTGACGCCTTTCTCACGGAAGTTGCTTCGGCCCGGCGGAAGACCGCGGAAGCCAATACCGAGGCAGGCGGCTATCAAGGCAACAGCACCCATCCATCGACGCAGGTGGAAGATCGCACCGACGACGCCCAAGAAGGCTCCCGGTCGCAAGAGAACACCTCCGACGTCAAGGACCAGGAAGGCGCCATTTCTGTGGACAGCACTTCCACGTCGATCAACCAGGGCCAGGACGAAGCCCAGATGAATCTCGGCACGCAACAGTCGGCCACCGGGGAAGATCCCTCTGTGGAGACGGAGAGTGCCAAGGGCGGCAAGGAGGACGGCGGCACGCGCGACGGCAAGACCACGCATCCCGCGAGGACCGACAACGATTCGTTGGATGGCGGCAAGTATGCGACAGCGCAACGAGTCTTGCAGGGCATCAAGGAAGCTCAGGAACTGGGCGTACGCCTCGTTTCCCGTATCGCCAACGAGGCGCATGGCGCCGTGCAAGCCCAGGCCGCAAAGATGGCCTGCAATGCCTCGTGCGGCGCCAAGGGCGGCAAGCCGCAGACGAAGGAGAAGGAGGCCCCCAAGCCCCCTTTTCCCGATAAGGCCGCAGAGACTGCCGCGGCGGACACGGCGGGCTACACGTTAGCCTCCGCGGTTCAATTGGACAAGGAAGCCGCCGAGGCGGCCCTGGTCGCGGATCTGGCCTACACGTACCAGGAAGCGCGCAACGCCGCGACCAAGACGGCCGAGTTCCTGGACAGCTTTTTCCGCAGGCTCAAGGAGGCCGAAGAGGCGCAGGAGCCACCGCCGGAAGAAGACAAGGAGCGCAAAGAGCATTCCGAGCCAGGCGGCGACGAAGGTGGACAGCCTGCCGCGGAGGGCAGCAAAGGCGGCGAGGGCGACGGAGGCGGCGCCATTCCTCAGGGAGTTCCCGGGGCTGAGAACGCGGCGGCCGAAATGAGTCCTGCGGGTGGCGGCGACGAGACCGCGCTGATTCAGGCCCTGCTCGGCGGCGCCAACAGCGGCATGGGTGGCAGTGGTGGCGGTGGCGAACCGGGCGCAGGCGTCATTCCTCCCGATACCGGATCGGCATCGGCCGCGATCCCCGCCGCTCCCGGCGCAGGTCCCGGCTTAGGCGGGCTCGATCCCCAGACGCTGCAGCTCCTGGAGCAAGTGCTGGCCCAGACAGGCATCACACCGGAGCAGCTGGAAGCCGCTGCCACTGCGAAAGCCGCCGCTGCGTTGAAGAGCGCATCGGTAACGCCGTGGCGTCCCAAGAACGCGCAAGAAGCCCAGCGTTTCCAGGAAATGCGACGCTACGTCCTGGAGCTTGTGGGCAACAACCGCTGAGCCTTTCCCCGCGTATCGGCGGGACTGCCTCGCACGATATGCCTGATCTTCACGGAGAATTCTCATGAGTACTGACACAAACTTGCAAGCGGACGCCCTGGCCTTCGTCGAGAAGTCCGGAGCCGTTCTGCATACCGCTCAGCAGTTGGCCACGAAGGTCGCTGAGGAGCAGAAAGACGTCGCGGGGCTCGTTCCTACGGTCGTGGCCAAGATGGCGGCCTTGCGCCTCTTGGACAACCATCTGCTGATCGCCGAGACGGAACGCGGCCGCGCCGCCGAGAAACTGGCCTCGCATCGAGGGGCCGTGGAGGTGGCCAACAACCTGCTGGACATTCTCACCGAGCAGTTGAAGACCGCCGCGCAGCGCGTCGCCATGGCCTCGCAAGGTGAGGCTGTTCCCGAGAAGGAGGCGTCCGCAGGGTCGGCTCCTTCCTCGAACGCGTCGGGAATCATCGGAGCAAGGCACGGCGATGGCGATCAGCCGGAGTCGTGGCGGCGCTTCGCTGTGGCTATGGGCGTTCCGTCCCGTTAGTCAGGAGTTGCCTGCATCACACTGAAACGATTTCTAGGGGGCTAGCTACCCTCGACTGTCTCATGGAGGAGAACCAACATGACAGCTCCGCGTCAGATGACCGCTCACACCCTTGAAGGCATCAAGGGCTGGCCGTCCCCGCACGCTGTGGATTTTGCGGCCAAGTTGAGCGCCAACGTCACCATCGATCCCGTTTTCGCCGGGCGGGTCGTGCACTTGAACAGCGCCGGTGAGTACGAGATGGGCCTGCCGAACGTCGCCTTGGCGTGCCACATGCCCCTCTTCCTTTTCCAGAACTCGGACGATCCCGACGTCAGCAACCCCGGTGGCAATCCCGCCACGGAGGCGGGCGTCTGGGTGGCCATCTCGCCCACGGGCAAGATCATGGCCTTGGCTGCCGCGGGCGCCTATGAGCTGGCCAGTACCGAATTCGAGCCGGAGGCCACGGCCGGGGTTTACGTCCCGGGCGACGGCTTGACGGCCACCAACAGCAATTCCAACGCCACCACGGGTGGCCGGATCACCAAGGGTACCGCTTATTCGGTCCCTCTGTGCGGTGTTGTGAGCCGCGC
>JAQUMZ010000393.1 GCA_028717865.1 Elusimicrobiota bacterium
TCGAAGCGTTCGGGCTCCAGCCGCTGCTTGACATAGGCGTCGATGAGCGTCCAGTCCACGTCCACATATACGGACCTGTTCAGGCGAGCGGACTCCTCCGCGGCCCGCTGCCGGGCGAACTCGCGTACCCCGGGATCGCGGCGCAGCTCGTTGAAGACGGGATTATTGCGGAACATGTCCTGGAATACGGAGTCCTTTTGCATGCTCTTGACGTTGAGCACGAGCCTAAAATCGCGCTGGGCCCCGGCCAGGACCCGGCCCAGGTCGATGCGGCCCTCGGCCTGCAGCAGGTGCACCGCGCTCATGGCGTCGGGGTCGAAGATCAGCATCTCGTAGTTGGTGTAGCCCTTGAATGCCTCGGGGGCGGCATTGCCCCGGTCGCCCTTGTACTCGAGGTCCAGGCCCCGGCCGCCCACGCGGGCGTCGAGCAGCAGCACCTTGACCTTCCCGGTCTTCATGCCGTCGAGATTCATCTGCTCGGCGACGTTGGCCTTGGGCCGCGCGCCGCGCAGGTACTCGGTGTCGGAGAACACCTTGGCGATCTCGCCCTTCTTCTCGCTGGCCAAGCCGGTCCGATCCAGGTACCGGATCATGGTCTTGAGCATGCGCGTATCGGGCAGCACCATGACCATGAGCCCGGTCGAGCCGGGCTGGCCGGCGCGCAGCTTGGCGAAGTAGTCCCGCACGACCGGAGGCAGGCTCTCGAGCTCCAGGACGCGGTCGCCGCGGCCGAGGAGATTGCCCTCGCCGTCCCGGCCCGCCAGGCCCTGCTTCTCCAGGTACGCCAGGACCTCGGGCCCGGGCGCGAGCTCGCCCTTGGCGTCGAGTATCTCCGCCGGCCGGGCCACCACCCGGCCCTGCGAACCGCGCAGCACGCGGCCCATGGCCTCGGCCGCGGAGCGGAACTGGCCGCTGGGTCCCTCGCGGCCCTCCACGCGCACGTTGGGCGGCTTCTGGGCGCCTCCGCCCCTGACCGGCATGCCATCCAGGGTCTTGATATATTGCTCGCCCGCGGTGGCCGAGAAGGCGAACATGCGGACCTTCTTGTTGGCGGTCACGTCCTTGATGGTGGAAAGGGCCTTATGCGTGTAAGGCAGGGTGATGTCCGTGCCGTACTCGAGCTCCCAGAAGCGGCGCGTGGGGTTGTCCATGGTCTCGAACCACTGGCCGTTGTGTATGACGTTGGTCTTGCCGGTCAGGTTGTCCATGCGCACGGTGGAGTAATCGTCGTGGTAGCCCTCCACGAGGCTGAGGAACTCCTGGCGCACCCAGCTAGAACCGCTGCCCTTGGGGTCCCACGACCACCTGGGGGAAAGCCACGACGAAAAGGCCTTGACGAAAAGGCTATCGCGCTGGCCGGGAGGCATGAGGGGATCGGAGAGTATCTCCTTCATCATCCGCCAGGCGTAGCCGCGGACCAAGCCGACCCGGTTGATCGGGATGTCCATGGGCCTAATCGAGACGTCAGCTCCGAAGAGCCGGGCCACCGGCTTGGCGATGTATTCAACCGGATGCGACATCACCTGCTGGGTGATGCGCATGGCCAGCCCGGGCTCGAACCTCAGCGCCGGAGCCCGCTCCAGGGACGGCAGCCAACCCCCGCCGTCGATGCGGCGGGCGTAGAGGTCCACGGCCTTGTCCGTGGTCATCTGCAAGGCGCCCATGCGCAGCTTCATCTTGCCCCGCAAAACGTCCTCGCTCCAGGCGGCCTTCTCGAACGCCGATTGCAGCCGCTCGACCAGGAGCGGCTCCAGGCCCGCCTTCTTGGCCCCCAACTCCTTCAGGAAGTTCTCGCGCTGCGCCGCGTGCAGGCCGGCCAGATCCAGAGCGTCGCCGAAATTCTTGAGCAGGGCGGCATGATCCGCGGGTTCGCGCACGGAGAGCTCGTCCCACCTCCGCAGCTGCTCGCGCAGCAGGGCCCCGGCGCGCTTGCGCCAGTCGGCCGAGGCCTTGGCCTCGCGCTTCTTGAACGGAGACTCCACGGCCCGCGCGCCCTGGGCGAGTTCACCGGCGCTGCCCGCCAGGAAGCGCCTGAAGTCCTTGGCGGCCGTGGCCTGCAGGTCCCAGATCGGGCTGTTGGCCACGGGGTAGGCGTCGGCCTTCATCTCGCGGTATATCTTGTAGATCGGGCTCTCGGAGCCGGCGAAGGCGTCGAGCAGTACCTTGCGCTGCTCCAGCAGCCTCAGGGCCATGCCCTGGCTCTCGGGATCGCCCTTGCGCAAAAGCTCCAGGATATGCTTCGAGCCGTCCTCGAACTTGGCGCGGGCGGCGTCCAGGTCCGCGGCGGACGCCTTGGGCCGGGCCAGCTCCCGGGCCCGCGCCAGCTCCGCCTGGACGCCGTAGGCCTCGCCTTCGAGGCTGGCGAGCTTTTGCTGGAGAGACTCGGCCGGCCGCCCGGCCCGGACCGCGGCCAGTATCTCCTCGTCCACGGCGCCCATCTCGCGGCCCAGCTTATAGAGCCTTTCCACGCTCTTGGTGAAAGCGTCCAGGGACGTCTTTTGCCCGGGGGAGAGTTCCTCGCGCAAGGTCCCGAGCTCGCGCCGGGCCGCCTCGAGCCTGGCCTCCAGGGCCGAGCGCGCCTTGCCGGCGCCCGCGGCAGGGAGCTCCTCGTTGAGCTCGTAGACCTTCTCGATGAGGCGCTGCGCGCGGCCGAACTCGGCCGACTCGAAGCGCTGCAGGGACTGGGTTTCGGCCCGGGCCAGCCTCAGCTCCGACTCCAGGGCCGCCTTGCGCGCCGCCAGCTCGCCGCGGTCGCCCTTGCCGGCCGCGATCTGCTTTTCGACGTCGCCCAGCTTGCGCTGGAGGCTTTCCTGGCGGGCCTGGGCGTGGTCGCGCAGACCCCGGGCCTCGAGCTTGAGCTTCTGCAGGCGGGTCTCGGCCTCGCCCTTGATCATGCCGAGGAGGTTGTTTTGCTTGCGGAAGTTGTACTCGATCTCCTGGTTGCGGGCCTTGATCTCGACCACCCGCAAGGCCGCGCCGCTGTCCAGCAGGTTCGCGATCTTGCCGGCCGCGGCGTCCAGGCCCACGCGCTGCGGCTCCA
>JAQUMZ010000394.1 GCA_028717865.1 Elusimicrobiota bacterium
ACCGCCATACACCGGGGAAGACTGGTGGCCTGGGCGGCCCGGATCGGCATCCCGAACCTGGCCTTGGCCGAACACGATCTGCGCTTGACACATGCCCTGGCCGGGCGCTACAAGAGTTCCGCGCTCAAGGACTCCTTGGGGTTCAAAGGCGGGACCGCGCTCAACAAGATATACTTCGGCAAATTCAACCGGCTCTCCGTCGATCTAGACTTCAACCTCATCGGCCCTCCCCAAGAGGCGGTCAAGCAGGGAGCCCCGGCTCGCAAGGCGGCCGAGGCCGTTCTGCGCGACCAGGATCCGTCCTACGAGTTCAAATACAGCTATCGGGCGGATCAGACCACGCTGATCGCGCGCTACACGCCGCTCTCCGGCGGCGCGAAGCAGCCGCTCAAGATAGAACTATCGACGCGTGAGAGCGTGCCGATCCTGGGCCTCATCGAGAAGGCAATCCCGTCGCCCGACGCAGAGCCGGCTATCCAGGTCAAGACCTACCGCCTTGATGAGTTGATCGCGACCAAGATCCGGGCGCTCTACGACCGAAAGAAGGGGCGCGACGTGTTCGACTTGGACCGCGCTCTGCAAATGGAGATCGACTGGGCCGCCGTCCGGAAGATGGCGTACTACTACTTCTACAGGTCGGGGAAGGTCTTCAACTGGAGCTTGCTCAAGGCGAATCTCGAGGCGAAGGCCGCCGACAGGCGCTTTAGCGACGACATCGCGCCCTTTCTCAGGCCCGACGTGGAATTCGATCCCGCGCGGGCCACGCGCGGCGTGATCGCCGCCCTCGAGCGCCTGGGCCAAGCCGACGAGCGGGACGCCGAGTTCCTCGCGTTGGCCAAGAGACTATTGGGGCGCACGAAGTCGCCCAAGAAGCTGGCCAAAACGAGCCATCTGACCCACCCGATCAAGGCCATGATGAATTCCCTCGCCATTACGTCCGAGGCCGCCGCGTTGACCGTGGACGACATCAGACTGGAGAGTCGCCGCCCACGACAGTGAAACTCCGCCGGCACGAGGCCGGCTGCATCTTATTATGATTAGATCGATGGAATTTGGAGGAAACGGCGCCATGCGGGTGCTTTTTGTTTCCACGTCCACCACGATCGGAGGAGCGGAGAAGACGCTTTTCTCGCTGGCGACCCGGCTCGAGCCCAAGGAATTCGAGGTCGCGGGCGCGGTCAGCCTCAAGCCCCTGGGGTTCTACGCGGATCGCTTGGCCGAGCGGGGCATCAAGACCCACAGCCTGGGCGTTCAACGCTGGCCCTTGTTCGCGCACACCCGGGCCTTGGCCGGGATAATCCGGCGCGAGAAACCTGATATCATCCACGCGCTGATGTACCAGGCCATGCAGCTCTGCCGTTTCGTCAAGCCGCGCGCCGGCGTGCGCTTCAAGCTGATAAGCTCTCCGCGCGTGAGCTACCGCACCCGCTCGTTTTGGACCTTGGCCGTGGACCGCATGCTTCGCGGCGCCGACGATCTGCTTATCTCCGAGTCCGACGCCTCGCGGGATTTCCTGGTCGGGCGTCTGGGCTATGCCGCGGACAAGGTCCGGACCATTTACAACGGGATCGATATCGCCGAACAGCCGGCCGGGGAGCGCGACAGCAAGCGCCGCGAACTGGGCCTGGGCGCTGAAGACGTGCTGATCGGCGCGATAGGCAGGCTGGACGAGCAAAAGGGCCACGCCTACCTCGTCGAAGCCATGTCCCGAATGCGGAATTTGTCGCGGGCGCACTGCGTCATCATGGGGGATGGCCCCCTGCGCGGGAAGCTGGAGGCGCGCATTCGGCGTCTGGGCCTGAAGAATTCCGTCCGCCTGCTGGGCGAGGTGGACGACGCGTCAAGCCGTCTTTCGGCCTTGGACATTTTCGTCTTGCCCTCGCTATGGGAAGGCTTGCCCAACGCCCTCCTGGAGGCCATGGCGCACGGCCTGCCCGCGGCCGCATCCTCCGTCGACGGGGTTTGCGAGGCGGTGGAGGACGGCGTAACCGGCTTCCTGGTGCCGCCCAAAGATCCCGATGCCCTGGCTGGAGCCCTATCCAAGCTCATTGCCGACGCGCAAACGCGCCGGCGCATGGGCGCGGCGGGCCGAGCCCGCGTTGCCGAGCGGTTTTCATTTTCGCGAATGCTCGCGTCTTACGAAGCGGCATATCGCGAAGTGGTTTCAAGACCGTAGCCCGGGCGGCACGCGAAGGACCTCGCAGCCGAATCATATCACAGGTTTTTGACATATACGGCAATTGCTTGCTATATGCGACTTTGGCGGCGCGATTATTCCAACTTCGCGAATTCTTCCATCTCAATAACGCCAAAACGTCCCGCTCGCGCCTGAAAACTCTCGCGAAAAGTCCATAGCCCGCCAGGCATTGACAGGGTAATACCCCCCTGTTATACTTCCGCCGTCCGCGAAAAACCCTTTTTCGCGGACACGGAAAGACAACTTGCGGCGACCCCTTTTCCCGCGCATATTCGGCGTCTGCGCCTTATTATTTACACTCGCGGCGTCGCGCGAGACGGCGCTGGCCCAGTTCTCCACCCCTTGGGACCCTGATTTCGCCCAGCAGCCCCAGAAACCCGCCCCGCCGCCGGCGCCGTCGACCATGACGCTCGAGCAGATCGAGGCCGAGGCCCCGCTGCTCATCCCCTCGGCCGGGCCGTTCCTGCTGCTCGAGCGCCCCGATCCCGGACGAATACTCGAGACCGCGGCGGAAGCGGTTCCCGCCACGGCCCCGCCGCGGCTGCCGGGGAACTTCCTCGAAACCGTATCGGGAATGAAGCCCTTCACCTACACCGAGCGCCGCTTCACGGAGGCCCGCACGGCGGTCGAGGAGGGGCGCGCCCCCGCGGAGCCCTCCCCCCTGGAGCTGATACCGATCGAGGAGCGCGAGGCCTATCCCGCCGCGGCGGTAAAGCCCCCGCCCCCGGAGCTGGAGCTGCCCTCCCAGCAGATGAGCCTCTCGATCACGGGCCGCAAGATCATAGGCTTCACGTTCTCGGAGAAGCGCTACCTGCGCGAGCAGACCACGACCGGCC
>JAQUMZ010000395.1 GCA_028717865.1 Elusimicrobiota bacterium
GAGCTCGCGATCGGCGAGATCATAATGCTCCTGCGCGGGGTCTTCGCGAAGAGCCGGAGCCTGCACGACGGATTTTGGGAGAAGTCGAGCGCCGGCGCGCGCGAGGTGCGGGGCAAGAAGCTGGGCATCATCGGCTACGGCAACATCGGGGGCCAGGCGGGCATCCTGGCCGAGGGCCTGGGCATGAAGGTGCTCTATTACGACGTGGTGGAGAAGCTCTCCCTGGGCAACGCGGCGCGCTGCGCCTCCCAGGCCGAGCTCCTGCGCCAGGCCGACGCGGTGACCGTGCACGTGGACGACGCCCCGGGCAACGCGGGCTTGATCGGCGCGCGCGAACTGCGGCTCATGAAGCCGGGCGCGGTGCTGCTAAACCTTTCCCGCGGCCGCGTCGTCGACCTGGAGGCCCTGGCCGCGGCCCTGCGCGCCGGGCGCCTGGGGGGCGCGGCGGTGGACGTGTTCCCGGCCGAGCCCGCCGGCAACGGCCGGGGCTTCCGCTGCCCCTTGCGGGGCCTGCCCAACGTCATCCTTACCCCCCACGTGGGCGGCTCGACCCAGGAGGCCCAGCGCAATATCGCCGCCTACGTTTCGGAGAAGCTGGCGGCCTACGCGCGCGCGGGCGACACCTTCTACAACGTCAACCTGCCCCGGGTCCAGCTGCCGGTGATGCGCGGCTCCCACCGGGTCCTGCACATACACCGCAACGTCCCCGGCGTGATGTCCCAGATCAGCACCATCCTGGCCTCGCACGGCATCAACATCACCGGGCAGATCCTGGAGACCAACGACCGCGTGGGCTACGCCATCACGGACGTCGCGCGCGCCTACGACCGCGGGCTGATCGGCGCCCTGGCCGCCATACCGGAGACCATCCGGTTGCGGGTGCTGTCCTGATCCGGCTCGGGGTCCTGGCCGCGGTCCTCGTCTGGGGAGCCTCTTTCGCCTTCACCAAGCGGGTCCTCGCGGAGGTTTCGCCCGAGGCGTTGGTCTTGGCGCGCTGCGCCATGGGCGCGGTGGTTTTGCTGGCGCTCAATCGCGGGGCCTTGCGCCCCTGGCGCCTGGGCCGCGGCCAATGGCTGCGGCTGGGGGTCATAAGCCTCTCGGGCGTGCTGGGCCAGCAGCTCATGCAGGCCTACGCCCTGCGCCACACCAGCGCCAACCACGGCGGCTGGATACTCGCGGCCACCCCCATCGTGGTGGGGGCGGCGATGGCCGCGTTTTTCCGCGAACGCATGGGCCGCCTGCGCTGGGCCGGCCTCCTGCTGGGGGCCTGCGGCGCCCTGCTTGTTTTCTTGTCGCGCCAAACCGTGGGCGGGGCCGTCGTTCCCACCCTGCGCGGCGACGCGATTTTCCTGGCCAGCTGCGGCAACTGGGCGCTCTACGTGATCCTTATGGACCGCTGGCTCAAGGAATTGCCGCAGCGGCGCATCACCGCCCTGAGCATGGCCTGCGGCCTGGTCCTGTCGGCGGCGCTCTGCTTGGCCACCGGCCACGGCCGCGAGCTGGCCCGGGTGTCCTTCCCGGGTTGGGCTTGCCTGGCCTACCTGGGCCTGCTTTCCTCGGGTTTGGGGTATTTCTTCTGGAACAACGGTGTGGAAGCGCTGGGGCCCTCGGCCGCCGCGGCCTTTCTCTACCTGGAGCCCCTGGCCGCGCTGGGCACGGGTCGCGTCATGCTGGGCGAGGCCGTGGCGCCCGCGGCCGTGCTCGGGGGCCTGCTGATCCTGGGCGGCGTGGCCCTGGTCAATGCTGGCCGCCGCCTGCCCGCCGCGCCGGAAGAAGCCGCCTGAGGCGGCCTGGGCCTTTTGGCCCATGCCTCCGGACGGGCGTTTTGTTAACCTGAGGCGGATGCGAGGCCTGCTTGCGTTGCTGTTGTTCGCCCTTCCGGCGGCGCCGGCGCGGGCCGGCGACGTGGGAGAGACCCTGTTCTACCGCGGGCAGGCCGCGGCGTTTTCCCGCGACATCGTGCCGGCTCCGGGCCGGGTGATCTTCGACACGGGCCTTTCGGACGCTCCCGCCGAGCCCTACGACGCCATGCTCGTCCAGGGGGTCATGCCCGATGCGGGTGTGCGCCTGGAGGCCGCGCGTCCGGATGCGGCGGGACCGGACGGCGAGTGGCGGCCGCTGGAGATCCGGCGCTTCGACGACGGGCGGTTCTGGGGCCGGCTGCGCTTCGCGCGGGCCTCGCGCGAGCCCATCCGCCTGCGCGCGCTGGACGGCGGGGTCAGCTCCGGCCACGTCCTGGAGATCTACGGCATCGAGCTTTTCATCGCCGGCTCCGGCCCCGGCGCCCAAACCGCCGCGCCGCCGGGGCCGCCGGTCGCGATATCATCGGGCGTCTACGCGCTCGTGCGGCGCGCCGAATGGGGCGCTGCCGCCGCGACGCGGCCCTACTCCAGGCATTCCCCGGTCAAGCTCACCATGCATCATACGGCCGGCCGCCTGCCCGCGGATTTCGCCGAGTCCGTCCGGGAGATGCGCTTCGTCCAGGATTACCATATCCACGGCCGCGGCTGGATCGATGTCGGCTACCATTTCGTCATCTCGCCCGACGGGCATGTATTCGAGGGCCGGCCGGAGGGCGTGCTCGGGGCCCACGTGCTCAACGACAACGACGGCAACGTGGGCATCTCCTTCATGGGCAACTTTCATCCGCCGGTCTCGAACCATCCCTCCGCCGCCGCGCTCGAGGCTTTCGTGGCCTTGTCGCGCCGGGTGCTGGGCGACTACAAGATCCCCGTCAAGGCCCTGGCCGCCCATCGCGACCGGGGCGACACCTCCTGCCCCGGCGACATCCTCTATCAGCGCCTGCCCGAGCTGAAGGCCGCGCTGGAGCGGCCGCTATTGGGACTCGGGGCCGGCAGCATGGACGAGCGGGATATCCCGGTCCAGGCTCGGCCCGGGCGCTGGGCTTGGGATTAGGCGCAGACAAGGCCGCGAATCCGGACTGCTTTTAGGACTTTAATCCCCCCGACGTAAGCCGTAGTGCCCATGTCTTTTGTTGGTCCATTTCCTGCCTGACAGGGTCACTTATG
>JAQUMZ010000396.1 GCA_028717865.1 Elusimicrobiota bacterium
CCGACACCGCGATCGTAAAGCTCCGGCTCTTGCCCTCCATATTCCGTATCACCTTCGTCCGGTCGGGCGCCGCGATCCCCGTAAACCCCCCCGCCAGCGAAATCGCCTCCAGCACCGTCAGCTTCGACTCCGTGGGCAGCTCGAACGACCCGGGCTTCGACACCTCCCCCAGCACGAACACCTTCTTGTTCCCGTATTCCCTTATGAAAATCGTCACCTGCGGGTTGATCAGGTACTCCTTGAGCTTGGCCTTCAGCGCCTCCTCCGCCTGCGCCGCGGAGAGCCCCCCCACCTGCACCGTGCCCACCAAGGGAAACGTAATCGAGCCGTTCTGGCTCACGCGCAGCTTGCGGTCCAGCTCCTCCTGCTGGAACACCTGGATCTCCAGCAGGTCGGCCCCCCCGATCGAGTAGTCCGTCTTCTTGTCCTGGATGGTGCGTATGACCGACTCCAGGGCGGCCGCCTCGGCCTGCTCCTGGTTGGCCGCGGCCTTGGCGGAGGCGGGCGCGCTCGCCGCGGGCCGAAGCCCGGCGCAGCCGGCGCCGGCCAAGAGCAACGCGGGGAGCAGTAGTTTCATCGCGATCGGCAAATTATAGCAAGAAGACAGCCCCACGGTCTTGCCGATTCAGCGTCCACGCCGAAAGTATAGCGGTCCGGGGCGGGGCCTTCAACCGCGGCGGCGGGCGATGGAACTTTTTCGGTCTTCGATCGTATTTGTAGCGGGGGACGGCAATGCCGAACTCGTCCTCGCGGCGTCGTCTTGCGCCGCGATGCGTATTGACGATTGTCTTTTATAAAATACAATGTGAACGGCGGGAGATTGATTCTGCTGCTTTGCGGCGGGGACAAGGGATCCCAGCGAAAGGACATCCGCAAGGCTCGGAAGCTATGGGCGGACTACAGGAGAGGAAAATGAGGCGGACGGTTTCTCATCGCGAGTACTTGCGCAAGCATCTCGCCGGGCCGGCGCGAGCCGCGGCCTACCTTAACGCCGTGGCGCAAGACGGCGACATGAAGTCCTTGCTCAAGGCCCTGCGCAACGTCGTCCGGGCGCAAGGCGGCGTCGGGCAGCTGGCGAGGAAGACGAAATTGAGCCGGACCTCCCTTTACCGGACTCTGTCATCAGCCGGCAACCCTGAAATCAGCACGCTCGGCGCCATCCTGGCGGTTTACGGCTTGCGGGTGGGTTTTTCCCCCATTGCCCATGCGAGTCTGTATCGGCGCGCCGCCCGTGGCGGAGCCGGCGCCGCTCGTTACCTGGCGGATTAACGCCGCCCGGCGCGGCTGGGGCGCGCGCCAGGCGCCGGTGTTTGTCCGCGCGGTCGAAGGCAACTGCCGCGGAGGAGCGCAGCTCAGGGCAGCGACGAGAGCCAACGGCTGGCCGTCACTTCGAGGATCTTGTCGTTGCCGTTCTTGTGATATTTGAAGACATCGTCCTCTTCCTCTTCCTTTTCCTTTTATGCGACTAAACCGCGATGACAACTCGAAAAAATCATGACTTTATTAAGATGTGACTTGAAAAAGTCGGCTGCGGCGCCGGTCCGTCGCGCGTCTTCCCTTGCCGCGAGGCCGGCGGTTCAGCCTTCCAGCCAGACGCGCGGGTCGGTCTCGAGGAACTCCTCGAGCGCCACGCCCTTGGGCCCCACCACCACGCTTCTCGCCACGCCCGCCCTGCGCGCCAGGCGCTCCAGCGCGGCCGGAGGGTGCTTTCTGGGCGAGACGCTGACCTCGACGGCGACGGCGTCGTCGCCGCGCTTGGCGATGAAATCGATCTCCTGGTCGCGCTCCCGCCAATAGAAAACCTCCAGGCCGGCCTTGACCAGGTGCGCGCCCACGGCGTTCTCCGCCCAGCGTCCCCGCATTTCCGGGTCGGCGCGCAGGGCCTGCGGGGTCTTTCTGCGCACCGCCGCGATCAAGGCCTGGGCCATGACGATGAGCTTCGGGCTGGAGGCCCGTATGCGCAGGATTTCGGGGCTGAACTTCTGGAGCGGCTTGATCAGGAAGGCGGCCGAGAGCAGGTCGAGATAGCCGGCTATCGTGGTGACGTTGCCCTTGTCGGTCAATTGCCCCAGCATCTTCTGCAGGGAGACGATCTCCGCGGGATGGTGGCAGGCGAATTCGAACAGGCGCCGGAGCAGGACCGGTTTGTCGACCGGGTGCAGGAGGAGCAGGTCCTTGCTGAGGACGGATTCGATGATGGAGTCGCGGACGTATGCGAGAAACCGGTCTATGTCGGGCATGAATTCGTGGCGCTTGGGGTAGCCGCCGAGGGCGAGGTAGGTGGAAACGTCGGTCGAGAAGGCCCGGCGCTCCTCGTCCAGGCTCCAATGCGGGAATCGGATGATCTCGAAGCGTCCGGCCATGCTTTCCGTCATCCCCTTGGACACCAGCAGGGCGGAGGACCCGGAGATGGCCACTCGCGGCCGGCGCCCGGCCGGCAGGCGGCCGCCGGCGTCGAACTCCCGCTTGACGATCTCGCTCCAGCCCGGTATCTTTTGCAGTTCGTCGAAGGCCAGGATCACGGGTTTGCCGCCGGCGGCCAGGGCGGCGGCTTTTCGCCAATGCGCCGCGATCCACCGGGCCGGCGGCGCGGCCATGTCGTCGGCCTCGCCCAGGACGGCCGCGTAGCCCTTCCGGCGCAGGGCCGCCACGACCTGGCCCAGGGCCGTGGTTTTGCCCACCTGCCTGGGTCCGACCAGTATCTGGGGCAGGCCCGGGGGGCCGCAGAGCCGGCGCAGGAGTTCCTCGGTCATCGGCCGCAGGAAGCGTGCCATGGAGCTATTGTATCACGGAGGAGGCCCCCGGTCAACAAATTAGTAGGTTATCCTACTAATTTGTATTTTCGATTCCGACGCCGGTTATGGCCCCGGTCCCGGGCGGCTCTCCAGGAAGCCCAGGAGGACATTCGGCGCTACTCGTGCCGCTGGCGCGCGGGGAAGCCGTGCTGGGCGAAGAAGACCTCTTTCTCGGCGCGGCGCAGGTCGCGCTCGGCCATTTCCTTGACCAGCTCGGCGAAGGA
>JAQUMZ010000397.1 GCA_028717865.1 Elusimicrobiota bacterium
CCAACGTGGCCTCCACCGGCCCGGTCGGCGCTCCGTACTTTCCCCTGGATGCCGGGCCGGTGAGCATCAACCCCTACCCCAACGTGATCACGGTCTCCACCTTGAGCGTGGTTGCGCCCGGCGGCGCCCTGCCCGGCGCGGCCAACGTGCCGATGATGAAGCTGACCTTGAACACAGACGTCTCGCAGGCTCAATGGCTCTCATTGCGCGTGGACCGCTCCGGCACCTCCCAGGATTTGGACGTGGCCGCGGTCAAGCTCTGGTACGACATAAACGACATCGGCAGCTTCGATCCCGGCAATCTCGGCCAGTACCTCCTGGTGACCAAGGGGACCGAGACGTTCGGCAGCCAGGGGACGCCGGGTTCGGTGGTTCTAGGCCTGCTTCCGTCCCAGGCCCTGACCGCCGCGGCGCGCCGTTTCTTCGTTACCATGGATTTGGCCGCCGGCGCCGCGCCCGGCCGCACCGTGGGGGTCCGGGCCCTGGACCAGAGCTATTTCGCGGCCAACGCACCCAACAGTTTCGCCCCGGCGGGCTTCGACTCCGCGGCCTTGAGCGTGACGGCTCCGGCCGAGAACCTCTACGTCCTGGCCTACGATTCCGCGCCCGCCGCGGCCCTGCAGGGAACGTCCAACGTGCCCATGCTGAGCCTGGCCATGTGGATGGGAGGCTTCACCGGCCAATTCTCGCAGATGACCTTGCGGCTCACCGGGACGGGCGCGGACGCGGATGTCGCCCGCGTCAAGCTCTACTACGACGCGCCGGGGACCGGGGTGCTCGACATCGTGCACGACACCCTGGTTTCCAGCGGCGTGTTCTCCGGGGGCCAGTTGACCCTTTCCTTCCCGGCCCAGACCGTGGATGCGGCCACCCGGACCTATTTCGTGACCTGCGACGTTTCCCAGACTGCTTCCGCCGGCGACCGCGTGGGGGTCTCCATCCCCTCCGCCGGTTCCATTTACGTGGCCCTGCCCAACACCGCGGTACTGGTCTCGGCCGCGCAATCCTCCGACATGCTCGTGTCGCCCACCCAGAACGGGGTCTACGCCGCAGCCCAGGACCGGGCTCCGGGCTCGCTCATGCAGGGCGCGACCAACCAGCTCATGCTGACCCTGTCCCTGAATACCACGTCCAACGCGGTGCTCGTCTCCGCTGTCGCGTTCCAGCGCCTGGGGACCGCCTCGGACTCGGACGTGGCGGCCTTGCGCGTCTACTACGACGCGGACGGTTCCGGGCAGATCGGCGGCCAGGCCGTGCCGGTGGCGACGCTGCTCAATCCCTTCTCGGGCGGCGCGGCCGTGGCCGGGCTTTCCCCGCCCCAGCCCGTGGGAACTTCAGTCCGGCGCTACCTGGTCGCCCTGGACTTGGCCGACTTCGCGGACTATTCCAAGACGCTCGGAGTGGGGGTGGCCTCGGCCGGCTCCTTCACGGTTCCCGCGCCAAATTACGCGGTCGACGCGGGCTTCCCAATGAACTCCTCCGCGGTCCCCATCGCCAAGAGGCCCGACACCCTGACGGTCTCGCCCGCCGCGGTCCTGCCCGCGGCCGTGATCCAGGGACAGCGAGTAGCCGCGGCCAGGCTGTCGGCCTGGTCCTCGCGCTCCAAGTCCGTCTGGAACCGGCTGCGGCTCTCCAAGCTGGGCAGCCTGGCGGAGTCAGGCGTGGAGGAGGCCGGCCTCTACCGCGACAGCGACGGCGACGGGACCTTGAGCGGCGGCGACCTTCTGGTCGGCAGCGCGGCTTTCTCGGGCGGGCAGGCCGTCATCGATTTTTCGTCCGCGCAGACGGTGGGGCTTTCCACGATCACTTATTTCGCGGCCCTCAAGCTCAAGGCCGACGCCGCGGTGGGCGCGACCCTTGGCGTCTCCATCCCCGACGCCGGCTATCTCCGGGTGGCCAGCCCGGACTTGGTCAGCCTGACCCAGGCTCCGTTTTCCACCGTCCTGGCCTCGGTGCTCGACGGCCGCACCCCCTCGACGCCGCTGGTCGTCCTGCTGGACGGCTCCTTCAGCAGTTCCTTCGAGTCCCTGCGCTTCGTCTGGTCCTCTACCGTGGCCCTGGGGGGCATCAGTTCCGCGTCCTATTGCGTGGGCGCCACGCCGGGCGGCGCCGAGGTCCTGCCCTGGACGGCCATGAGCCCCACGCCGGGCGGCATGACGGTCGGGGGGCTTTTGCTGCTCAACGGCATCACCTATTACGTGTCCGCGAGGGCCACGTCGACCTCCGGTTTCGCCAGCCCCGTCGGGGTCAGCGCGGGCCAGATGGTGGACGCCGCGGTCCCGCCCCCGCCCGCCGTGCCCACGGCCCAGGTCGGGCAGAACTCCATCATGGTCAACTGGGCGCCCGTTGCGGCCGGGGCCTCGGGCCTGCTGGGCTACCTCGTCGAGTACTCCAAGGTGGACGTCCCGCTCTGGCGCAACGCCAAGAGCGGCGTGGGGGCCTCCGCCCTGGGCCCCAAGGCGGTCACGGCCGCGGACGTGGTCCAGCCGCCCTTCGCTTTCGTCAATCCTCCCCCGGGGACGCTGCTGCTGCGTGCCAGCGCGGTCTCGGGCGCGGGCGTGGCCGGCCCGCCGTCGGAGCCGGTCAAGATCCAGTTCGGGGCCCTGCCCCCCGGCGCCATCAGCGGTGTCTCGGTCTACCCCAATCCCTTCGATTCGCGCAAGGGTGCGGCGACCATCGTCTATACGCTGCCGGTCGCGGCCCAGGTGGACATTGGTATTTACGACGTGTTCGGGACGCGGGTCAAGGCCATGAGCCTGGCCGGACAGGCGGGGACCAACGCCGCGACCTGGGACGGGACGGACGAGACGGGCCGGAAGGTTTCCATGGGGGGCTACCTCTGCCGGATCAAGTCCGGCGGGGCGAGCGTGGTATCTAAGATAGGGGTGATACACTGACATGGTACGGCGGGCGATGACGTCGCTGTCGGTATCGGTCCTGGCGGCCGCGCTCGCCGTCCTGCCGCCGCCCGCAGCGGGCCAGAGCGCCGGCCGGCCGGGCGCCC
>JAQUMZ010000398.1 GCA_028717865.1 Elusimicrobiota bacterium
GCCAAGGCCCTGGCCGCCTCGGGCAAGCTGCTCAAGTCCGAGCTCTACACCCACTCCTATCCGATCTGCTGGCGCTGCAAGGAGGAGATCATCTTCCGGCTGGTCGACGAATGGTTCATCCGGACGGATGAGATCAAGCCCCGGCTCAAGCGGGCGGCGGCCGCGGTCCAGTGGCAGCCCGAGCACCTGGGCAAACGCATGGACGACTGGCTCCACAACATGGGCGACTGGTGCATCTCCCGCAAGCGCTTCTGGGGCATGCCCCTGCCTTTTTTCCCCTGCCCCGACTGCGGGGAACTCACCGTGGCGGGCTCCCGGGAGGAGTTGCGGCGGCTGGCCGTCGACCCGGCCAAGGTCGACGCGCTGCCCGAACTGCACAAGCCCTGGATCGACGGGATCGCGATCCGCTGCCCGAAATGCGGCAAAAGCGTTCCGCGCGTCGTGGAGGTGGGGGACTGCTGGCTCGACGCCGGCATCGTGCCCTACTCGACCCTGGGCTACTTCAGCGACCGCGCCGCTTGGGAAAAACAGTTCCCGATCGAGTGGATTTGCGAGATGCGCGAGCAGGTGCGGCTGTGGTTCTACTCCATGCTCTTCATGGGGGTGACCATCAGCGACCGCGCGCCCTACGAGAAGGTGCTGGCCTACGAGCGGGTCGTCTCGGAGGAGGGGGCCAAGTTCTCCAAGACCGGCTACATGATCCGCTTCGACGAGGCGGTCGAGAAGCTGGGCGCCGACGCGATGCGCTACCTCTATTGCGGCCAGCCGGTGACCCTGGACCTGCGCTTCGGCTTCAACCTGGGCGAGGCGGCGGGACGCAAGCTCTGCGCGCTCTGGAATATTTACGTCTTCTTCGTCACCTACGCGCTGCTCGACAAGCCCGACCTGTCCGCCGCGGCGGACCCCGCCGCCCGGACCGTCGCGGACCGCTGGCTGCTGGCCCGGACTCACGCCCTGCTTTCGGCGGCCACCAAGGCCTACGAAAGCTGGACCGCGCACGTCGTGGTGCGGGAGGTCGACGAGTTCCTGGAGGACGTGTCGAACTGGTACGTGCGCATCAACCGCCGGCGCTTCTGGCGCGCGGGCGCGGCGGCCGACAAGGCCGCGGCCTACCAAGCCCTGCACGCCGCCCTCCAGACCGTCGTCGAGGTTCTGGCCCCCATCGCGCCCTTCATCACCGAGGAGATATGGCAGAACGCCGTGCGGCCCCTGCGGCCCGGCGCGCCCGTATCCGTGCACCACGCCGACTGGCCCTCGGCGCCGGAGGCCTGGGCCGACCCGGGCCTGCTGCTGCGCACGACCCTGGCCCGCCAGGCCATCAGCCTGGCCCTGCACCTGCGCGAGAAAGCCAATATCAGAGTGCGCCAGCCCCTGCGCCGCATAATCGTCAAAACCGGGGAGGAAGCGGCCCAAGCCCTGCGCGAGCAGCTGCCGATCGTCCTCTCCGAGCTCAACGTGAAGGAGGTTCGGTTCGTCCCTGACGCCGATTCCTTCTACACCCCGAAGCTCGTCCTCAATACGCGCGCCGCCGGACCGGTGCTGCGCGGGGATATCAACAAGGTCCGGGAACTGGTGGAACGGGCCGCCGCCGCGGATATGGCCGCCATGGCGGCCCGATTCGACGCGGGCGGGCCGGTCCGCGTTCCCGGGCACGACGCCGACCTGCCGGCGGGGATATTCGCGCGCGAGAAAGGCATGGCCCCCGGCCTACAGGTCGTGGAGGAGGGAGATTTCGCCATCGCACTCGACACCGTAGTAGACGAACCCCTCGAGCGCGAGGGTCTCTCGCGCGACGTGGTGCGCCACCTGCAGGTCCTGCGCAAGGAACTCGGCTTCGACGTCAACCAGCGCGTCGAGCTGGGCCTTTACACGGAAAACGGCAAGCTCAAATCCGCCATCGCCGAGCACAAAGCCCACATCGCCGAGGAGCTTCTGGCCCTGCGGGTTTTCGACGATCTGCCCGGTAATGCCACCCGAAAGGACCTCGAGATCGGCGGCCACCCCCTAAAAGTAGCCATCCGCGCAGTATAAAACGGTGCCCCGCTTTCACGTATTCACGTATTTTACGTATTGACCCCACCTTAACAGTTGGACAAGTCTGACCGCGCCTGACCTTCGCAAGATACGCAAGGAACGTCCCCCTGAATCCTTTTCACGCCTCCAGCATCTAAATACCAGGAGGTGGACAATGAATCACTTGGAGATCACCGACACGAACTTCCGGGACGAGGTCTTGGGAAGCGACGTCCCTGTAGTCGTCGACTTTTGGGCCCAATGGTGCGGTCCTTGCCGGATGCTGGGCCCGATCATCGAGGAATTAGCCGAGGAATACGCAGGCCGAATCAAGGTGGGCAAGCTCGACACCGACAAGAACCCCGTCACGGCGCAGGCATTGCGCATCGCCGCCGTGCCCACGGTCTTGTTTTTTAAGGAAGGGCGGCTGGTAGACCGGACCATAGGCACCAGCCCCAAAACCGAGTTGAAGCGCCGGATCGAACGACTCTTGTAGGGAACGGCCATGAACGGATATTATTACGGCGGCTTGATCCTGGGCGTCGTGCCCTGGAAGTTCTTCCTGGCGCTGGCCATGCTCATATTGGGAACGTTCGCCGTCGGTTGCGGGGTCAACGTCTGCTGGATCAGGCGCCGCGCGAACCAGTCGCGGAAACGAAGGCGCTCTTCGGACGAGAGGTGAATCTCTTTCGGACTTCGCGCATCAAAGGTATGCGGAGAACCAAGATGACCATCCGGAGTTTCGCAAGTAAAGCAAGGGACGTCCCCCTTCTGCTGCTGTTGCTGAGCTGGCCGGCCGGGGCGCAGGACGGAGCTTATTCGTTAAGCGCGGCGGTGGAAGCCGTCTTGCGCCGCAGCCCGGGCGTCCAGGGAGCCACGCTCAGGGTTCGGGAGGCGGCCGCGGCCCTGCGGGAGGTTCAAGGCAAAAGCCTGCCCGAGTTGTCGGTCAACGGCGCGTTCACCCGGGGAGACCAGCCGGTCTACGCCTT
>JAQUMZ010000399.1 GCA_028717865.1 Elusimicrobiota bacterium
TGCCGTTGGGTCCGATGAGGCCGTATTTCCGGCCTGGCTCCATCGAGAGGCTCAGGCCTTTGAATACGCGTCGGCCGTTCGGCCATTCAAAATCTATCGATTTGAAGACGATCGCCATGGGAACATGAGCAAAATTACCGGGGCTTTCCGGCCAGGAGCGTGATGCTCGCCGCCGCTCCCTCCAGGGCCTCAGCCGAGCCGGCGGCAATCGGATCGCCCTGGGCGGATGTCGCCCGGTAAAGGCGATCGGACAGGATCTCCGGTTCCTGGAATCCGGCGGCGCGCACGGCCGCCAGGTAGTCGCCGCGCGGCAAAGCTCCGGCTATGCAGGCGGCATAGAGCTCCTTGTCCGCCTTGAGCTTCGCCGGCAGCGGCTTTTGGAGGACGATGTCGCTGACCACCAGCAGGCCGCCGGGGCGCAGGACGCGGAAGGCTTCTCGAAATACCCGCGGCTTGTCCGGGGAGAGGTTGATGACGCAGTTGGAGATGACGACGTCCACCGAGGCGTCGTCGAGGGGCAGGGCTTCGATCGTGCCTTTGCGGAATTCCACGTTGTCCAGCCCCGTGGCGGCCTTGAACTTCTCCGCGTTGCGCCGGGCGAGGGCGAGCATCTCCGGGGTCATGTCCACGCCGATGACCCGGCCGGCGGGCCCGACTTGCCGGGCGGCCAGGAACACATCCTTGCCCGCGCCACAGCCCAGGTCCAACACCGCGTCGCCCGGCTTGAGCCGGGAGAACGTGACTGGGTCGCCGCAGGACAGGCCGAGGTCGCCCTCGGTCGCCGGCCGCGGAGCCGAGCCGCAGCCGGAAGACGGCCCGCAACAACAGGACGATTGCTTCTTGGCGACATTGCCGTAGGCCTCGCGCACCTGCGCGCGGACTTTCGAATCCGGCTTCGACTTGGCCATGAACCCTCCTACCTATCGTTGAAGACGGCCCGCGCCGGCCGTCTCGAGCCTCATGCCGGCTCGTTTTTCGCGGCGGCCGGCGCGGCCGCGGACTGGGACGCCCAGTCCAGACGTCTACGGAAATACAGCGCGACGTTCACCAGCCCGATGAGCACGGGCACCTCCACGAGCGGGCCGATGACCGCCGCGAAAGCCGCGCCATGGCCGATGCCGAAGGTGGCGATGGCCACCGCGATGGCCAGCTCGAAGTTATTGGACGCGGCCGTGAAGGAGAGCGTGCAGGCCGCCGGATAAGGCGCTCCGGCCTTGCGGCTCAGGAAGAACGAGACGAAGAACATGACCGCGAAGTAGATAAGCAGCGGCGCCCCGATGCGCAGCACGTCCAGCGGCGACTCCACGATCCGCCGGCCCTGAATGGAAAACATCGCCACGATGGTGAAGAGCAGGGCGATCAGGGTGATGGGGCTGATGGCCGGGATGAAGCGACCGTGATACCACTCCTTGCCCCGGAAGCGGACCAGGGCGAAGCGCGTGGCCATGCCCGCCAGGAAGGGGATGCCCAGGTAGATGAACACGCTCTTGGCGATCTCGCCCATGGTGACGTCGACCACGGCCCCGGCGAGCCCGAGCTTCGCGGGCAGGACGGTGATGAAGAACCAGGCGTAGGCCGAGAAGAAGAGCACCTGGAAGACGGAGTTGAAGGCGACCAGCCCCGCGCAATACTCGGTGTCGCCGTCGGCCAGGTCGTTCCAAACGATGACCATGGCAATGCAGCGGGCCAAACCGATCATGATGAGCCCGATCATGTACTCGGGATAGCCGCGCAGGAAGGCCGCGGCCAGGACGAACATCAGGACGGGGCCGATGATCCAGTTCTGGGCCAGGGACAGGGCCAGGACCTTCTTGTCCGCGAAGACCCTTCCGAGCTCCTCGTAGCGCACCTTGGCCAGGGGCGGATACATCATGAGGATGAGCCCGATGGCGATGGGAATCGAGGTCGTGCCGACGCTCGAGGCCGTGTTGAAGGAGGCCACGGCGGCCGGGAACAGCCAGCCCAGGCCTACGCCCGCCGCCATGGCCAGGAATATCCACAAGGTCAGCCAGCGGTCCAGGAATGAAAGTCTTGAGGCGATAGTCGATTCGTTGCTCACGCGTCTCCTCCCATGCTAGGTTCCGTCCTCCCGCCATCCGACTGCGGCAGGAGTTCCCGGTACGGATAAATCAGTTTCTTGTCCGCGCTCATAGGATGTGGAATATGTGCTTGAGGATGAAGTAGCTGCCCAGGAGCACAAGGACGGCTCCCGTGGCGGTTCGCGTCCGACGTTCCACCACGACGACCTTCTCGTAGCGAGCGGTCAGGGAGGCCGACCCGCCCGCGATGGCCGACGCGAAGAGAAGGACCGGCAGGCCCGTGGCAAAGCCGTAGACCAGAGGCAGAAGAACGGAGGAGCCGCTCTTGATCGACAAGGGTATAAGCGCCCCGAAGTACAGCGCGGCGGATACCGGGCAGAAGGCCAGCGCCAGAAGGAAGCCCATCCCGGCCGAGCCCGGGATGCCGCCGCGCAGGAGCCGCGCCGTCCAATCTTCTCTCGGCCGCCACGCGGGAACCTTCCAAGGCAGAAGATCCAACAGGACTGTTCCCGTCAAGACCAGGAGCGGCCCGAGCGCCTGATTGACGTAACGCTGGAGGAAGTCCGAAACCAAAGGGATGGACAGCCCAGCCGCGGCGATGAGGATCGCGAGCCCGGCATAAGCCGCCGCCCGCCCGAAGGAATACGCCGTGCCGTAAGCCGCCGCGCTGCGGCCGCAGGGCCCGCCGCGCAGGCAGAACGAGAGCGCCGCGATATTGGACGCCAACGGGCAGGGGCTTATCGAGGTGAGCACCCCCAGCCAGAAGGCGGTCGCCGCTTCAATCATGGCTATCGGAGGAATCCCTCCGTTTCCGAGCGGACATAGGCCATGAAGGCGTCTTTGTCGCTCAAATGGTTCCAGACATCGTTGAGGACCTTGTGCCGGAGTTCCTTGCCGCCCGATTCCGCTACCAGGACAAGCGACTTGGTGTAGAGCCCATAGTCCTGGACGTAATG
>JAQUMZ010000400.1 GCA_028717865.1 Elusimicrobiota bacterium
CGCGCCCGGTTCCGAGGACATCGCCCGGGCCGCCCTGACCCGGGCAGGCCCGGAGGCCTCGGCCCTGAGCCTTTCCCTGGGGGACGCGGCCGAGGTGAAGGCGGCGCCGGAGCCGCCCACCAGCGCGGCCCAGATCATGGGCCAGGACGGCGTGGTGCTCATGATCTCGGAGCAATACCGCGCCGATACGCTGCGGGTCACGCGGGCGCTCGCGCGGGCCATGGCGGCGCTGCGGCCGGCGCTGGCGGCGCAGGGCATCGAGCTTCACGACCGGCTGTTCCGCTCGTCCGATTTCATCTCCACCGCCTTGCGCAACGTCAGGTTTTCCCTGCTGCTGGGGGCCATCCTGGTCGTAGCGGTCTTGACGCTGATCCTGTTCGACGCGCGCACGGCCGCGATCTCCTGCGCGGCCATGCCGCTCTCCCTGCTGGCCGCGGCCGTGATCCTGGAAAAAGCCGGGCTGAGCCTCAACACCATGACCTTGGGCGGCATGGCCATAGCGATCGGGGAGGTGGTCGACGACGCCGTCATAGACGTCGAGAACATTCTTCGGCGCTTGCGGGAGAACCGCGCCGCGCCCCGGCCGCGGACGCCCGCCCGGGTGGTGCTGGAGGCTTCCGTCGAGGTGCGCGGCGCCGTGGTCTACGTCACTTTCGCGGTCATCATGGTGTTCGTGCCCGTGCTGACCATGTCGGGCCTGGCCGGGAGGCTTTTCGCGCCGCTGGGGGCCGCCTACGTCCTGGCCGTGCTTTCCTCCCTGGGCGTGGCCCTGACCGTGACCCCGGCGCTGGCCCTGGTCCTGCTCGGCGGCGCCCGCCTGTCCGGGCAGGATCCGCCGCTGATGCGGCGCCTGAGGGCGCGCTACGAAAGGACCCTGACCCGGATCGAAGGACGTCCCAAGCTCGCGGCCGCCGGCGCGGCCGCCGTCACGGCCTGCGCCCTCGCTGCGCTCCCCTTTTTCGGCGGCGAGTTCATGCCGCGCCTGCGCGAGGGCCATTTCATAGTGCATGCGGCCCTGGTGCCCGGTTCGTCGCTGGAGACGAGCCTGGAGCTGGGCAAGCTCGTGACGGCCAGGCTGCTCGGGGCGCCGCACGTGCGTTCCGTGGCGCAAAGGATCGGGATGTCCGAGAAGTCCGACGACGTGATGGGGACCTTCGAGAGCGAACTGGAGGTGGACCTGGAGCCCGTCGACTCCCGGGGCTTCGACGAGGCCCT
Source organism: Elusimicrobiota bacterium (assembly GCA_028717865.1). Taxonomy (GTDB): domain Bacteria; phylum Elusimicrobiota; class Elusimicrobia; order UBA1565; family UBA9628; genus UBA9628. The sequence goes on from JAQUMZ010000400.1 coordinate 1,216, forward strand.
GGGCGGCATACGTTCGGCGCTCTCCCGGTTCATCGGCGCCGGCTTGTCCGTCAACACTTTCCTGACCGAGCGGATCAACGAGACCGTATCCGGTTATACCGCTCCGGTCGCGGTCAAGATCTTCGGCGAGGATCTCGACACCCTGGACCGGCTGGCCCGGAAAGCGGCGCGGATACTGGGCGCGACCCCCGGCGCGCAGGATGTACGCCTGCAGTCTCCCCTGGGCGCGCCGCGGCTGGAAATCAGCCTCCGTGAAGATCGGCTGGCGCGCTGGGGCCTCGAACCGGTGCCGGTCTGGGACGCGATCCGGACGGCCTATCAAGGCGCCGCGGTCTCGCAGGTCTACGAGGGGCTGGCCGCGTACGACGTCGCGGTGATCCTGGACCCGGCCCGCCGCGCGGACCCGGCCGCGGTGGGGGATATGCGCTTGCGCACTGCCGCCGGCGCGTTCGTGCCGCTGCGGGAGTTGGCGTACATGCGCCAGGACTCGGGCCGCTACGGCATAAGCCACGAGGGGGGGCGGCGGGCGCAGATCGTGACCTGCTCCGTGCGGGGACGCGCGGTCAAGGCGTTTTCCGACGCGGTCAAAAAGGCCATGGCGGCGGGGCTGCGGCTGCCGCGCGGGTCGTACCTGGAGGTCTCCGGAGCGGCCGAGGAGCAAAGCCGGGCCAGCCGCGAGCTCTACGTCCATGCGGCGGCGGCCGCGGCCTGCATCATCCTGCTCCTGGCCGTCGTGCTGCGCAGCGGCCGCAATCTGGCCTTGGTGCTGGTCAATCTGCCTTTCGCGCTGGCCGGGGGGCTCTTGGCGGCACTCGCCGCGGGGCGCTGGATATCGATCGGCTCGCTGGTGGGCTTCGTGACCGTTTTCGGCATCACCTTGAGGAACTCGGTGATGCTGCTCTCGCATTACGAGCACCTGGTGGAAGCGGAGGGCCTGGCCTGGGGGCCGGAGGCGGCCCGGCGGGGGGCGTCGGAGCGCCTGACCCCGATACTTTTGACGGCCCTGGTGACCGGCGCGGGGCTGCTGCCGCTGGCCTTGGGCAGCGGCGACCCCGGCCGCGAGGTGGAGGGCCCCATGGCCATCGTCATCCTGGGCGGGTTGGCGACCTCGACCGCGCTCAATCTGCTGCTGTTGCCGGCCCTGGCGCTGAGGTACGGCCGGTTCGAGAAAAGGTCCGGGGAGGCGGTTTGAGCCCGGCCGCGATATCCGCGAGAGGCCGGCCGCCCGGGCGCCGCGGCTGGGGGCTGGCCTGCGCGCTGGCCGCGGTTTTGGCCGGGTGCTCCGAGCGCCCGGGGCCCGCGAGCCTCGCGCCGGCTCCGGCGGCGCAGCGGGCCGCCCGGCGGGACGAGGGCTTGGTGGGCCGGCTGGTGGCGATTCTGCTGGAGCGCGATCATTACGCCCGCCATCCCATCGACGCGGCCACCTCGCGGCGCGCCCTCGGGATATTCTTCGACGAGCTCGATCCCGGCCACATGGTCTTCGACGCCGCCGACGTCCAGGGTTTCGCCCGGCGCTTCGGCGCGACGCTGGGCGAGCGGCTGCGCGCGGCCGACGTAGCGCCGGCCTACGAGATGCGCGAGCGGTTCCTCGCGCGCCTGGAGCAGCGCGTCGCCCTGGCGCGCGGATTGGCCGCCCGGCGCTTCGATTTCGACCGGGAGGAGACGATCGAGCGCGATCGCACCCGGGCTCCCTGGCCGGCGACGGAGGCGCAGGTCCGGGATATCTGGCGCAAGCGGATCAAGGAGGCCGTCCTGCAGGAGCGGCTCG
>JAQUMZ010000401.1 GCA_028717865.1 Elusimicrobiota bacterium
GGTGACGAACCAGGCCATGTGGATAGCCGATACCCCGGCGCGGTCCTCGTTCTGGGCCGCCCAGACGCCGCAGTGCTACCGCCGCGAGATCCTCGAGGAGGCCTTGCAGCGGTTCCCCGAGGCCGCCGCGGCCACCGACGAGAGCCAGCTGGTCGAGAAATGCGGCCGCAAGGTCCGCGTCGTGCCGTCGAGCTACGAGAATTTCAAGATCACCACCCCCGAGGACCTGATCATGGCAGAAGCCCTGCTCGATTCGCGCCCAGGCGGCCGCCGGCGTACCGCGGTCGGCTTCGGCTGGGACATACATCGCTTGACGGAGGGACGCGAGCTCTGGCTGTGCGGCGTCAAGCTCGCGGGACGCAAGGGCCTGCTCGGGCACTCCGACGCCGACGCGGCCCTGCACGCGGCGGCCGACGCCGTGCTGGGCGCCTTGGGCGCCGGAGAGATCGGGATAATGTTTCCCCCGGACGACCCGAAGTTCAAGGGCATCGCCAGCCGGGAGATCGTCGCGGCGGTCCTGGCGCGCCTGCGCGAGGCGGGCGGAACCATCGTCCATCTCGACGTGACCTTGGTGGCCGAGGAGCCCAAGCTCAAGCCGCATTACAAGGTCTTCAAGGCCTCCCTGGCCGACGTCTTCGGCCTGCCGGCCGAGCGCGTCAACGTCAAGGCCAAGAGCCACGAAGGCTTGGGCGAAATCGGCCGCGGCGAGGCCATCGCCTGCCACGCCGTAGCCACCCTATTGGTGCCAGGCATTGCATAATTGCACAATCGCATCCGTACCGGTGCAATGCAATAACGCAATGCCTGGCACCTTTGTTCACAGGCTTATTCTTGGTTGTAGTCGCGCAGGTATTTGACCGGGTTGAGCGGGCGATTGCGCCACCAGACTTCGTAGTGGACGTGGCTTCCCGTCGAGCGTCCGGTGTTGCCCATGGCCGCGATGACCTGTCCGCGGCCGACGCGGTCCCCCTCGCGGACGATCAGGCGGGCGGCGTGTCCGTAAAGGGTCGAGTAGCCCATGGGGTGGCGGATGACGATCATCCGGCCGTAGCCGCCGGTCCAGCGCGCCCTGGCCACTACTCCGTCCGCCGTGGCGCGGATGGGCATGCCCGCGGTGTTGGCGATGTCGAGTCCCGGATGGAATTCCAGGCGGTCGAAGCGCATCGGGGATAGGCGCCGCCCGAACGCGGAGGTCATCCGTCCCAGGGCGGGCCAGCCGCGCGGCATCACCTGGAGCAGCCGGCGGCGCCAGGCGAGATTGCCGGATATCTCGCGGAGGCTGGCGGCGCGTTCGCGGCTTAGGCGGCGCAGGTCGTCGAACCGGCGGCTGAAGTCGCCGGGCACGCCCGGCCCGTAATGAACCAGGAGCTTGCGCAACAGGGCGTCGCGCTCGGCCAAGTCGGGGCCGCCCGCGCCGGACGGGGGAGCCGCGGACGGCTGCTTCGCCGCCTGGCGCCGCGCTTCGGGGGGTACGGGCAGGTTCAGCAGCACCCGCAACTCGCGGTCGGCCTGCTTGCCGACCTCGAGCTCCGCGCGCGAGCGCGACATTTCGTCGACCAGGGCGGTCAGGCGGGCCCGCATGGCCGTATTCTCGGCCTTGGTGACGCGGTAATCCACCAGGCGGCCGGCCTGCACCGCGCACCAGGCCGCCAGTCCGCCGGCGAAAGCCAGGACCAGCAGCGACAGCGGCAGGCTGACTTGGGCGCGCCAAGCCGGGCGTTGCGCCGAGGCCAGCACCAGGACCGTGAGGCGGCGGCCCCAGAACCCGCTCATGAACGGGAGTCCGCGGCGGCGTCGCTTTTGAGCGCGACGGCGCCGGAGGCCTCCTGGGCGGAGAGTTCGGCCCCGATGTGGCCCATGCTGTCGAGCACGGAGTCGTTGAGCAGGCGCACCACCTCGCAATGGCCGTCCAGGGCCCGCTGGATCAGCTCGTCTACGACGTTGAAGATGGCGCCCATGACGCCGTTGCAGGCCGGGCAGCGGTTGAAGCCCACGGAAAGATCGCCGCAGCGTTGGCATAGGTAGCCCATCTTGGCGAAGCCGTCGCGAATCAGCAGCAGGCGCACCTGGCCGCGGCGCAGGGCGCGCAGCGTCCGGTCCAGGCCCAGAACGGCCTCGCCCGAGCGGGACAGGTCCAGAAGGCGGTGCGCCAGGACGCTTTCGCGCACCTTGCGCGCCGAGTCCTCGCAGCCGCGTATGCGCTCGAGCACCGTCTCCGAGGCGGTTTCGGCCCCGAGCGTCTCGTCCAGGATCAGGTTTTGCTGAAGGACCGTGCGCAGCAGTCCGGCCAGCCGGTCGGATATCTCGGGCTCGGCGCCCACGACGATGCGGCTGAATTCCTGGTTGCGGGCCAGGCCGTCCAGCTTTTCGGCCACCGCCCGGCTTTGGGTCGGGCCCAAGCCGGGCCAGGACATCGCGAGCTCCTCGTATTCCCGGATCTGGCCCATGAACACCTCCAGGAACCGGACGCGGCTGCGTCCGGCCAGCACCACTCCGAAGCGCTGGTATTGGTCGCAGACCGAGAGCAGGGGCGCGAGGTAGGGGCGCTCGCCGATGCGCAGCGCCGGCCTGACCGGCTCGGGAAGCGGACAGGCGCGCCAGACGCCCAGGGCCTTGCAGCTGAAGATCGCCGCGCCGCGCCAAGCCGACGGCGCGAAACCGGCGGCGAATTCTTCCACGAGCTTGAGATCCTCCCCCGCGTCGTCGGCCGCGGACTCCTCGCGGGCGTGGGCGCGCAGCAGCGAGGCCAGGGTCCGGGCATGGGTTCCTTGGTGGTCGACGGGCAGATAGACGCTGATGATTTTCGATAACGGCGCGCGCAGATTGAGAAGTTCGCTGAACTGTCTGGCCGATAACATGGCGGATAGCCCTCCGGCGGCTGGTCCTTGCCCTTGGTATGGAAAGTTTAGATTCTGGAGGGATGACATTCAACCGCGTCAATGTCAGTCCATGTCAGCGGCTGTCAGGTTTTCTCATAC
>JAQUMZ010000402.1 GCA_028717865.1 Elusimicrobiota bacterium
GGAAAAATCCCGGCGCCGCATATTAGCCCTGCAGGCCGCCAACGGCAGCCGGCGCCTGGACATAGAATCCACCCTGGCCCCGGCGCATTTGAGCGCCGAGGCGCGCGGCCGCATGGGCATGATCCTCGGCGACCCCGACGGCATCCGGGTCCTGGCCCCGAACGCCTCGGAAAGCGCCGGCTCGGGCTTCCTGCGCCGGCTGATCGCCAGGACGGTCCGAGTCCTGTCGGGCCCCATCCAAGCCTAGGTTCGGCCGTGGACCTCCATGCGCGCCTGGCCGCCGCGGCGGGGATATGCCTGCTCCCGCTGGGCCCCTTAAGCCTGCGCTTGGTGCACCTTCAGGTCCTACAGCACCGCTCGTACGACTCGAAAGTCCGCGACGAGGTGCTGCGCACCACCCAGGAGGCCATGCCCCGCGCCGACATCGTCGACCGCAACGGGCGCCTGCTGGCGCAATCCATCCCGATCTGGTAGGTATTCGTGGAAAAGGCCGGCATCAAGGATCGCGCGGTCCTGGTCGCGTCCCTGGCCCGAACGCTCGGGCTGCCTGCCTCCGAGATCGGCCGGCGCCTGGCCGCCCCCGGCCGCTTCGCCTGGATCCGGCGCGACGCGGGCGAACCCGAGGCGGCCAAGCTCGCCGAGGCCAAGCTGCCCGGCGTCGGAGTGCTCCTGGGACAGCGCCGCATCTACCCGAACGGGGAACTGGCCGCCGGCGTCCTGGGCCGGGTCGGCGCCGAACAGCGCGGCCTCTCGGGAGCGGAATCGGCCTTCGAACTGCGCTTGCGCGGCCAGCCGCGCCGCCTGCGCCTCATGCGCGACGGCGCCGGAGGCGCCATACATCAGGATTCCGAGCCCGCGCCGCAACGCCCCGAGCCCCTGCGCCTGGCCATCGACCGCGACGTGCAGTTCCACGCCGAGGAGGCCCTGCGCGAGGCCTCGAGCCAGTTCCGCGCCAAGGGCGGGATGATCCTGGTGCAGGACCCGGCCACCGGGGAGATTCTGGCCATGGCCTCGGCTCCATCCGATCCGCTCAGGAATCCCGCCATCCAGGACACCTACGAGCCGGGCTCGACCTTCAAGCTGGTCGGCGCCGCGGCCGCGCTCAACGAAAGCCTGGTTTCCGAAAGCGAAACGTTCTTCTGCGAGAACGGGACCTACGCTCTGGCCCCCGGCGTCTTCATCCACGACCACGAGCCCGAAGCCAGCCTTACCCTGCAGGGGATACTCGAACGCTCCTCCAACATCGGCATGGCCAAGGTCGTGGAGAGACTCGGCGCCATGCGCTTCTACCGCTACAGCCGCGCCTTCGGCTTCGACATCCGGACCGGGATCGCCCTGCCCGGCGAAACCGCTGGCAGCATGAAGCCGCTGACCGAACTGACCCGGGTGGCGCTGGCCGCCTCCTCCTACGGCTACGGCATCGGCGCCAGCGCCCTGCAGGTCGCCAACGCCTACAGCGCCGTGGCCAACGGCGGCACCCTCTACGAACCGGCGGTGATCTGCGACGAGGACGCGCGGCCCGACGCCGCCTGCCGGCGCCCCGTCCGGGTGCGCCGGGTGCTGGGGCAAGCCGCCGCGGCGGCGCTGACGCGCATGCTCGAGGGCGTCGTGGAACGCGGCACGGGCATTCCGGCGCGCGTGCCGGGTTACCGCATCGCGGGCAAGACCGGCACCGCCCGCAAGCTCGAACCCGGGACGGGACGCTATTCCACCAGCGCCTACATGGCCTCCTTCGTGGGCTTCCTGCCGCTGAGCCGCCCGCGCTGGACCATCCTCGTCGTCATCGACGAACCCAAGGGGCAATATTACGGAGCCCAGGTGGCGGCCCCGGTTTTCGCGAAACTGGCCCGGCGCCTGCTGACCTTGGCCGCCGTGCCGCCCGACCGCGAACCCGGAGCCCTGGCCGCAGCGCCGACGAGCGCTCCGCGCCGTTGAAGGGGACTTTCTGAAGTTTCTCAAAGCGTGGCACCAATGAAGCTGGGGGAGTTGCTGGCCGGGACGCGGGGGGCGGCCGTCTGCGGCTCGCGGGATCGCGCGGTCAGCGGCCTTTGCCAGGACTCCCGCCTGGCCCGGCCCGGAGACGTGTTCTTCGCCCTGCCCGGTTCCCGGACCGACGGCAACCGGCACGCGCGCCAAGCCTGCGCCGCGGGCGCCGTCGCCGTGGTCAGCGAACTGCCCCCGCCGCCAGCGCCCGTCAGCCTCGGCGCGGCCTGGGTGCAGGTGCCCGACGCCGCCCTCGCCATGGGGCGCATGGCCGACGCCTTCTTCGGCCACCCCTCGGGAGCCATGACCGTTGTCGGGGTGACGGGGACCAACGGCAAGACCACCACCACATATTTCCTGGAGTCCATCGCCGCGGCCTGCGGGGGCCGCCCGGGGGTGGTGGGCACGGTGGACTACCGGCTGCAAGGGCGCGTCCTGGCCCCGGCCCCCAACACGACGCCCTCGTCCCTGGAACTGCAGCGCCTGCTGGCCCGCTTCCGCGACGGGGGCGCGACGCTCGCCGCCCTGGAGGTTTCCTCGCACGCCCTGGCCCTCAAGCGCGTGGAGGATGTGTCCTTCGACGCGGCGGTGTTCACGAACCTCGCCAGCGACCACCTGGATTTCCACCGGACCCCGGACGAGTATTTCTCCGCCAAGGCCCGCCTCTTCGACCTGCTGACCAGGCCCGGCGGCGCCAAGCCCCGGCCCGTCGCCGTGATCAACGCCGACGACCCGCGCGCGGCGGCCCTGCGCCGCAGCGCCGCCGGGGCCCGGATCGTCGACTACGGCCTGCGCGCGAACGCCGAACTGCGGGCGCTGGACCTGGAGCTGGGAGAGCGGGGCTCGCGCTTCGGCCTGGCCTGGGCAGGACGCCGCCTGGACGCCCGGATCGCGCTGGCCGGAGAGCACAACGTCGCCAACGCCCTCGCCGCGGCGGCCGCGGCCCTGGCCCTGGGCAGCCCCGAAGCCGGCGTGCTCAGCGGGCTGGC
>JAQUMZ010000403.1 GCA_028717865.1 Elusimicrobiota bacterium
ACCAGCCGGAACTCCTCCACCAGGGTCCCGTTGGTCTCCAGGAGATTCTTGCCGCCCCGTTCCCGCACCCAGGCCAATTCCGGCCGCAGGCCGCGCGCCTGCAGCAAGGGCTCCCCCCCCGTCCAGGCCACCGCCTCGTGCCCGCCGAGCCGGGGCCCAATCTCGCGGCGCAAGCGCCGGCTCGTCCACGGCGCGCCCCGTCCGGAAACGGCGCCGCGGCTGTCGCAATAGCGGCAGCGCAGGTTGCAGCCGGCCAGGCGCACGAACAAATGGCGCCGGCCCAGCCACAGGCCCTCGCCCTGGATGGAGGAAAAAACCTCGGTCAGGCTCAGGCCGCTCATCGCAGGGCCGGGTCCGCCGCCCCGGCCTCGCGAAATCCCCGGGCGCGCAGCTTGCAGGAATCGCAGCGGCCGCAGGGCCGTTCGCCGCCCCGGTAGCACGACCACGTCCAGCCCAGGGGCACGCCCAGGCGCAGGCCCAGGCGCACGATGCCGGCTTTCTCCAGCTTTTGCAGGGGCGCCAGGATGTCGAGGCGCCGTCCCAGCGCCCCGCGCTTGGTTCCCAGACTAACGGCTTTCGCGAAAGCGCGCAAGAACGCCGGGCGGCAATCCGGATAGCCCGAGCAATCCCGATGGTTGGTGCCGATGACGACCGCCTCCGCGCCCCGGGCGTCGGCCAGCGAGACCGCCAAGGCCAGCAGGACGGCGTTGCGCCCGGGCACATAGGTCGAGGGGATGGCGCCGAAGCCGATGCGCGCCGCGGGCATATCCGGCAGCGGACGCGCGGCGTCCACCAGCGAACTGCTCCGCAGCCAGGGCGGAGCCAGGCGCACGCGCACCCAATCCGCGCCGGCGGCCCGCGCCAGCCTGCGGGCGCAGGACAGCTCGCGCGCGTGCCTCTGGCCGTAGCCGACGCTCAGCGCCGTCGTCCGATAGCCGCGGTGCGCGGCCCAATACAGCGCCGTCGCGGAATCCAGGCCTCCCGAAAGCAGGATGATCGCGCGCCCGCGTCTCATGGCCGCGCCGGGAACCTCCCCGCCAGGGCCTCGCGGCAGATGCGGGCCAGTTCGGGCGAGGTCTTTTCCGCGCGCATGAGCCATTGCAGGTAGGACGGCTCCCTGGCCGCAACCTCCTCCAGCGCGACGGTCCTATGCTTGCCGAAGTTGAAGCTGGCCTTGCCGTTGCGCCAGACCAGCTTGCCCTCCGCGTCCACGCCGCGCCCGTCGCGCTGCTGGCAGAACGCCGCCAAACCCTCGATATCCGCGGGCAGCTCCGCGTAGCGCTTCAACTGCGCCCACAAAACCGCGGCGGAGGCCCGCATGTCCGCCTCCGCGCGATGCGCCCCCTCCAGCGTTTCGCCGCAGAAAAATTTATAGGCCGCCGAAAGATTGCGGGGCTCCATGCGGTGGAAGACGACCATCGCGTCTACGACATGGCGGCCCTCCATGGAGAAGTCCCGCCCGGCCCGCTTAAACTCGGTCAGCAGCATGGGCACGTCGAACTTGGCGATGCCGAAACCCGCCAGATCGGCGTCGCCGATGAACTCCGCGACCCGGGGCGCCAGGGCCTTGAAATCCGGCTGGCCGCGGACCATCTCGTCGGTGATGCGATGTATCTCCGTGGATTCCGGCGGTATGGGCATCCCGGGATCGACCAGGGAAGAGAACACCTCCTCCCCGCCGTCGGGCCGGCGCCGCAGCAGAGCGATGTCGACGATGCGGTCGCGCTCCGGGGCCGTGCCCGTGGACTCGAGATCGAAGAACACGACCGGCTTGCGCAGTGCGATCATGGGGACCTCCCGACTGCGGGGATGGGGGCGGAGGACGCGGCGGCGGGGTCGAACCCCGCCGCCGGAACCGTAGACGCGGCCGGGGGAACCTCCGGCGCCGCGGCCTCGACGTCCGCCAGACGCACGGCCGGCCCCGCGGGCCGCGGCGCCGCGGCCGCGGGGCCGGTCGATTGCGCGCACTCGAACGCGATATGGATGAACGGCGCCACGGCATAGTGCTCCGAGCCGCGGTCGAGGGTCACGGAGATGTCGTCCTGGGCGAAGGGCACGTCCACGTCCTCGCGGGCGATCTCCTCCGTTATCACCGGATGCAGGCCCCGGCAGACGCGTCGCATGCGGCGCAGGGCGTCGCGGCGGCGGCCCGCCACGAACCAGCTCCAGCCCTCCATGGAATACCTGACCTCGCCGCCTCCGAGGTCCACGTAGCCCACTTCCCGGATCGGGCCCTTGCGGGGCCGGTTCTTGCGCACCGTCTCGGCCAGGCAGCCGGAGAGCAGAAGCGCGATCAGCGTCAAAAGGAAGGAGCGGCGCAGCACGCTGGAATTATATCAAAGCGCCCCGGCCGGCTAGGCGGCCGGCGCAGGCTTGGCCGTCCAGAAGAGCCTCTTCCATGAAGGAGTACTTCCAGGCCCCGTAGCGGCCGATGGACTCGACGCCGAGGGCGGGCAGGCAGGCCGCGATGGCGCGCAAGGCCGGCGCGCGGGCGAAATCGTAAACGACGTAGCCGCAGGGAATCTCCACCCAATCCCTGACGAGGAGCCGGTCGCCGCGGCGCAGGATCCCGGCGTCGCGCAGCCCCGCCAGGACCTCCGGCTCTAACCGCCGGACGTCCAGGCGGGAGCCGCCGCGGCGCGACACCTCGACGTAATACGACGCGGCGCCCGCGGGGGCGTTGTGCGGCGAGAAGTTGCTGTAGCAGCCCACCCGATAGAAGGGATAGCGCCGCTCCGGAAAATAGGCCCAATGCCGGCCGGTCGCGTCCGGCCGGTCCACGCCCAGATTCAGGCACCAGACCGAATTCCAGCGCAGACGCCGCCGCGCGGCCCTGGCGGCGGCGGGCCACGGCCCGGAGATGTCCATGAATTCGGGCAAAGGCATCGTGTTGACCAGCCGGCGGTAGCGCACGCAACCCAGGCCGGCCACCCGCGCGCGGCGCGCGGCCAGATCC
>JAQUMZ010000404.1 GCA_028717865.1 Elusimicrobiota bacterium
GCCAGTCCGCGCCTTGCTCGGTCCGGATGTCCGTGGAGGCCTCTTCGGCCGCGTAGCCGGCGGGCGTGCGGTCTCCCAGCAGGGAGGCGTAGAGGCCGCCCGGCACCGGCTGCTTGAGCTTGCGGTAGACCGCCATCAGCGCCTGGCGCAGGCGTTTGTCCGCGGCCGCGGCCTCGGAGCCTTCGCGGCCGAGGGCGAGGTAGAAACGGCTCGCCTGGGCGGCGTAGAGCGCGTTGGTCGCGGTCTCGAGGGTCTTGAGGTCGGCCGACCCGGAATTCTGGTAGCGGTTGAGCGTGTCCGCCGCCCGGCCGTAGGCCTTCCAGGCCGCGTCCTGCGCGGGCAGGCCCGACCAGGAGCCGGCCGCCCAGCCGGGGCGGTCGGCGGGGGCCGCCGGCACGCGGCCCGCCTCCAGCGTCTCGCCGACGGTCTGCCAGCGCCGCGCCGTCCGTCCGCGGGACAGCTCTTCGAGCAGGGGCAGCAGGGAGCCGGGCGGCGCCAGGCCGGAGGCTTCGTCGAGCACGATCCAGGCGGGATCGGCCGCCCCGGCCGCGGCCTCGAGGTCGGCCGCCGCGGGCGCGCGGGCCGCGGCGCGCAAGGCCGCGAAGTCCACGTAGGCGGGGCTGCCGGAGGCGGGGCCGTAGGAGGCGCCGCCGGCGGCTCCGGCGGCGACCCAGGCGGCGCCCGCGGACTGGAAAGCCGGCGCCATGTCGGCCAGGACGGCTCCGCCGCCGGGGACGAAGCCCGCCGGCTCGGCGCCCAGCAGCTCGCGGAAGCGCTGCGCGCAAAGCGCCAGGCGCTCCTGGGTGTCCTCCGCGCGCGGGGCGTCGGGGTCGCGGTGGGCCGCGGGCAGGATGGGGTCTCCGGGCAGGCGCATGGCCAGTTCCAGACGGCCCGCGAGCGGCTTGAGGGCCTCCACGGCTTGCGGCGAGAGCATGTCCGGGGTCACCGCCAGGGTCAGGCGCAGATCGGCGTTTCCGGCCAGCATGCCGGCCAGGGCCTGCCACTGCGTGAAATCCTCCGCGGGCACGGCCAGCAGCGCCGCGCGGGGAGCGCCCGCCCGCGCGCAGGCGGGCCAAGCCAGCAGGGCGGCGAGCAGCCAGGTCCTCATCGGACCTTGCGCTCCGAGACCTTGCGGCCGTCGGGGCCGGCGGCGACCGGGGCGCGGGGATCCGGCCGGTTCTGGCCGTCTACGATGAACTCGTAGCGGTAGCTTCCGGGCGGCAAGGGCAGCATGATCTCCCAGGTCCCGCCGGCGCCGCGGGACAGCCTCAAGCCGGCGGGTTTCCAGCCGCAGAAATCCCCGACGATCTCCACTTGCCCCGCCTTGGGCGCGCCGAGCCTGAATTCCGCGAGGCGCAGGTCCCGGTCCGGCATCGCCTCCGCCGGGCGGCCGAGGTCGAGGGACCGCGGGTGGCTGGGGCGGATCGTGTCGGGGGCCGCGCCCGTGAGGAAGCGGTAGTAGGCCCGCGCCGCGCGCAGCAGCGACGCGGAGGGCACGGCGGTCAGCGCGGCCAAGGCGGCGACGAAGAGCCAGAAGGCCCATTTGCCGCGCCCGAGCCGATCGTCCATATTTTCATCTTAATACTTTGGGCCGGCGGTGTCTAATATCTGGCGCGCCGAGGGGCAATATCGTACGATGGCTGCGTGAAACGCGGCCTGCTTTCGGCGCTGCTGCTGTCTTGCCTTCCGGCCGGGGCTCGGGGCGCGGCGGCGGCTTCGGCGGCGTTTTCCGAAGTCGACCGGCTCTACCGGCACCGGGACCAGGACCGCAACCTGGACCGCTCCACCGCCCTGGTCGAGGCCGGCCTCAAGTCGCGGCCCGAGGACGGCGCCGCCCTCTGGCGCCTGGGCCGCAACCTGGTGCGCCAGGGCGAGTCGCGGGAGTCCAAGGCGGAGAAACTGGAGCTCTTCACCCGCGCCGAGGCCGTCTTGCGCCGCGCGACGGCCGCCGCTCCGGATGATCCTTCGGCCTATTATTGGCTCGGCGTGGCCATGGGACGGCGCGGCCAGGTCCGCGGCATGCTCAAGTCCATGTTCCTGGTCGGTCCCCTGCGCCGCCTGATGCGCAAGGCCATCGAGCTCGACCCCGAATTCGGCGGCGCCTATCACTTTTTAGGGGAGATGGACCTGGAGATCCCGCGCTGGGCCGGGGGCTCCCGGACCGAGGCGGTCCGGGAGTTCGAGACCGCGGTCCGCCTGGAGCCGAACGTCTCCGTCCACCTGGTCGCCCTGGCCGAGGCCTATTACGAGGTCGGCGAGCGCGACAAGGCCAAGGCCGCCCTGGAGCGCGTCCTGGCCATCCAGGACCCCGGCGATCCCGCGGAATATCCCGACGACGCCGATAAAGCCCGCGAACTGCTGAAGAAGTTGTAAGGCAGGGGGACGTTCCTTGCTTTTCTTCTCTTCAAGGTCGAATTGCGGCCTTGAAAGTTCTGCTTAGCCGGGCCCGAGCGCCGGGTTTATTTCGCTTTCGATTCCATCCGCCGCTCGAACGGAGGGGCGACCGGCGTTTCCACGCCGTCCTTGTAGACCACGCCGCGCTTGAGCTCCAAGGTCCGGGGCTTGGCGGAGGGCTTCTCAACCGTGACCTTGAGCCGGCTGCCGGGCCGGCCGTATAAGCGGGCCAGGGCGTCCTCGAACTCGAGTTTGGCGCTGGAGCGCCCGTCTATCGCGGTGAGGATATCTCCGACGCGCAGGCCTTCTTTCTCCGCGGAGCGCCCCGGGATGACGTGGGTGACCTCGAAGCGGCGGCCCGCATCCGTGTCCTGGCTGCGTATCCACAGGCCCGGTCCGGCGAGGTAGAACTGCGGCGGCTCGAAGATCGTCGCCGAGGCGTCGAACTCCAGGCGCAGGCGCGTGTCGGGCTCCAGGAGCAGGGCGCGGCCCCGCCGGGGGGCTGCCTCGTCGCGGACCGGTTCGCCTACTACCAGGGTGCCTCCGGCGCTGACCTTGACC
>JAQUMZ010000405.1 GCA_028717865.1 Elusimicrobiota bacterium
GATCCGGACCGAAATCGAGCCTCCGCTCGGGGTGTACTTGACCGCGTTGGTCACCAGGTTGCTCATGATGACGGAAAGCGCCTCGGGATCGGCCCGGATGGAGACGGGCGTCCGGGGGAAATCCAAATCCAGCCGCAGCCGCTTGCCGGCGATGATCGGGTTCAGCAGCCGGAGCGTCTCGGCGGCCGCGGAGCGCATCCGCACGCGGCGGATATTCAGGCGCAGATGCCCGGATTGCAGCCGGTTGAGATCCAGGAAATTCTTCGTGGCCAGGCCCAGGTGCTCGATGGACCGTTCCAGGACTCCGTACGCGCTTTCGCGGGGCGGCGGCGGCGCCGCCTCGGACTGCCGCAGCAGGGACATCGCCAGCTTCATGTTGGTCAACGCGTTGGCGTACTCATGGCTGACCAGGGCGACCATGTTGGACTTCAGGCGGGAGGCATCCTCGGCCGCCTGCCGCGCGGACTTTTCCATGACGAAATGCCGGCGCATCGTGATCAGCATGGAAAAAATCAGGAAGAAACCCAGCCGGATCAAGGCCCGCCACAAACCCATCTCCCAATGCGAATAGGTCACCCCCGCGGCGAGTTCCCCGGCCAGCCAGGCGGCGGCCGAGACGACGGGCATGACCACGGCCCAGGCCCCGCCGACGCGCCATACCACCAGGGCGATCGGAATGATGAAGAATATCGAGACTCCGATCTCGGGACCGGTCCGATACTCCGCGGCCCAGATCGCCCCCACCAGAGCGAAACCCGACGCCAGGACCGCCCATTCGGGCATGCCCTCCAGCGCGCCGCCGACGCGCCGGACCATACGATCCCAAGATGCCGCCGACATATTTCCCGCCGCAGTTTACACCAAGGGGACCGGCCGCGGCAAGGGACACGAGGGGAACGTGCCTCAGCCGGGCTCGCCCAGATAGGCGACGGCGCGATCCCGGTCGCCGTTCATGAGCAGGCGAAGTATCTTCCCGCCCGCGGCGGCGGGGACGTCGATGACCCGGACCGTCTCGCAGAACTGCTTGCGGTCCGGCAGCAGTTCGGACAGCACGTTGGGCGAGCCGGTCAGGAACGCCTCGTTGAAGACCGCGTCCGCGTCGTCGGGATAAAGCGGCAGGTATCGGATGCCCGCCTCCACCAAATCCTGGAAGAAGTGCGTCCCGAAGGAAAGGTCGGGCTGGTAGCCACCCTCGCGGCGCGCGATCTCGATGAGGGCGGCGGTGTTGCTTATGTCCGAATAGGTGACCGGAACCCCCAGCTTGATGTCCCCGCGGCTGCCCCAGCGTCCGGGCCCCATCAGGATGAAGCGCCGCTTGGGCAGGAGTTGGTTGAGCCGGCCCACGATGCGCCCCACCTCGTGGAGCGACTCGTGGTCGGCGAGCTCGCCGTAGCGCGCGGGGTCGACGTAGACCACGTGGGTGATGTCCGGCACCCGGCCGTTGGAGACGTAGCGGCTGGCCGCGAAGACCACGCGCTCGCGCGGGATGTCCGCGGGGATATCGGCGGGCGCCGAATCCGGGCCGTAGCTCTGCGGACGGCATTGCAGAAGATAGAAGTCCGTCCCGTCGGAGGCGAACTCGATGTCCACGGGCACGCCCAGCTTCTGGCGCAGCACCCGCAGCAGGACGTTCATGCGCGACATGAAGGGCGTGCGGTTGATCAAGCCCTCGAAGGTGACCACGCAGTCGGCCGGCTCGAAATCCGTCCCCACGGGGCGGCGCAGCGACTCGTCCTCGACGATGGAGACCAGATCCTCTATGCCCGGAATCTGCGCGCCGCATTCGCCCAGCAGCCGGGCGATGTCGACCGTCTCGAAAGCCCCGGTCTTGAGATTTATGTCGTCGGCCTTCCTGGGCGCGTAGCGCAAGGTCTCCTCCAGGGAGGCGTTGACGCGCAGGCCCGGCTGGCCCGGCGCCAAAAGCGCGGGAAAATCGTCGCCCACGCGGTCGACGGCCCGGGTGCCCAGGCCCAGCACCAGCCGCACCAGGCCGTCCTCGCGCCGGATGCGCGGGGACCAGCGGAACTCGTTGTTGCTGAAGGCAACCCCGGCGTAGCTGGGCAGGAAATAGTCTCCCGCCCGGAAGCCCACGACCTCCTGGATCATGATCCCCATCTCCTCCTGCATGTCGAGGAGGTTGCGCTCCGTCCGGTATTCGATGGCGTCCGGCCCGAAGATGGAGGCGTAGACCTCGGCCACCGCGTCGGTCAGGGCGGCCAGGCGCTCGCGCTTGGAGCCCTGGTTGGCCAGGAACAGGCTCTTGTATTTGCCCGAGAAAGCCGCTCCGACGCGGTCCTCCAGCAGGCTCGATGATCTCACGATCAGGGGGCGGCTCTCCAGGTCGTCGAGGGCCATGGAGAAGCCCTTGAGGAGCTCCGCCGGAAAATGGGACTGCTTGAAGAGCTGGATCAGATGCGGATACTCCCGCCGGATCTGCCCGAGCTCCAGATACTTGCGGTCGTAGACGTCCTCGAGCTGGTTGTGGTGTATGAAATGCAGCAGGCCGTCGGAGGTCACGTACCAGGTCTTCGGGGTCTTGATGCCGGCCAGGGCGTCCGCGAACTCCGGGGACTGCTGGACCAAATGGTAGCCTAGGAAGAGGCCCGAGCTCTTGCCCCCGAGACGGCCCCGGCCTCCGGGCGGGGCGATGACGCGCTGGGTCACCCCGCAAAAGGTCTCGACGGCGACGCATTCCTTGGCCCGGTTGACGGCGTCGATCTCGTCGGTGAACAGCCGGCGCATCAGCCCGGCGCGCAAGGCCACCTGGATGGGGCGCGAGAGCGTGCTTTCGTCGACGCCCATGGCCCGGTAGCGCTGCAGGGCCTCGGCGAGGTCCGGCACCGTGGTCGCGGGATTTTCCAGGGCGTCGAGGAGGAAGGTCGCCTTGTCGTCGTTGATCCACTTGTGGATGATGGCGATGATCTCGGCCTCGCCCAAATGCTCCGCCG